>DAISHW010000043.1:0-288 GCA_036822295.1 Bdellovibrionales bacterium
CCGCCGGTACCCAAGGTCCGAAAAAAGCCGAGGTCAAACAAGAAACCAAAGCGGACGGCGCCAAGCGTGCTACTTTAGGAAAAGGCGACATCAACAATTCCTCGATGGATCAAGGCTTGATCAACAAGCTGAACAAAGAGGGCGCGAAAGCGGGAATGGGCTGAGCGATGATGAAAGACGTGAGCGCGAATTTGAATTCGATCCGTCCCGGTTCACTCGAGAACCGCGGCGTTTCGAACGGCGCGCGCAACGTCGCGGCGCTCGCGATGCCGGAGACGGTAGACGCTG
>DAISHW010000043.1:298-12552 GCA_036822295.1 Bdellovibrionales bacterium
TCATCGTCCTCAAGCTCGCGAAGATTCAGCGGCGGCTGAAGGAGGCGCATCGCGTGGATCTGACCCACGACGGCGCGTTGATCGAGGAGGTCGCCAAGCGCTGCACGGAAGTGGAAAGCGGCGCGCGCAACGTCGACAAGAACGACACGCGTTTCCGCGAGCAGTTGGAAGCGCTGAAGAACACGATGCCGGCCGCCCAACCGGGCGCGGCGGCGGGCGTGAACTCACCGGCGAGTTTGAAGTTTTCAAACCACGCGGTGGACAGAATGCGCGCGCGCGGTATTCACTTTTCTCCGGATCAGATGGCGAAGATCGAAGGCGCGGTGGGCAAGGCGCAAGCGAAGGGCGCGAAGGAAACTTTGCTCCTGACGGACGATGCGGCGCTAATTGTGAGCATCAAAGATAAAACCGTAGTGACGGTGATGGACAAGAACTCTCTCAAAGAGAACGTCTTCACCAACATCGACTCGACGGTGATGCTCTAAAAGTTCGCGGTATTTTTATGTATAACCGGTGCGTCATAGCTCTGGTTCTGAATTTGGTTTTGGTTTTTAAATAAGGGCTGGTCCTCGTTGAGGGGGCCCTTCAAATGTTAACCTCAACCTGTCATGGATGACGGGTGAGACTTAAGACATGGAGGTCTTAAATGGGAGTTCTCTCTTCTCTCTACACCGGTGTATCCGGTCTCGCGGCACAAGGTGAAGCGTTGGGCGTCATCGGCGACAACATCGCCAACGCCAACACGACGGGGTTCAAAGCCTCGCGCGCCGAGTTCCAAGACATCGTTGCCAAGAGCCTGAAAGGCATCTTGGGCGGTAACCAAATCGGTCGCGGCGTGAAAATCGGCGCGGTCAACCCGATCTTGGTGCAAGGTAACACGGACCAAACCGAGAAAGTGACCGATCTGGCGATCGCGGGCGACGGCTATTTCACGCTCAAAGGCACGGACGGCGAGTCTTTCACGCGTGACGGTTCGTTCAAATTCGACAAAGAAGGCTACCTGGTCACGAACGATTACCAACGCGTTCAAGGTTTCCAGGCCGATGAAAAAGGCACGATCCAGAACAAGCTCGGCGACATCCGTTTCCCGCGCGCGCTGGTCCCGGCCAAAGCCACTAAAGAAATGAAACTCGATCTGAACTTGGATTCACGCGTTCAGAACGTGAAGCAGTTCGACGCTAAAAATCCCTACGATACGTCACATTACTCGACGGGTCTGGAAATGTACGACAGCCAGGGCAACAAGCACTTGGTGAACATGTTCTTCGTCAAAACCGCGGACCGCACTTGGAACTACTACGGTATGGTCGACGGTAAAGAGATCACGGGTGCGAAAGACGACGAAATGGCACAGGTTACGGCGGGTACGCTGACCTACACGGTCGACGGTAAACTCGATACCGAAACGCAAACGCTGTCGGCGTTCAACTTCCGCGGCGGCGCTCAACAGGGCCAGCCGGTGAAGATCGACTTCGGCGATTCGATCACGACCGACAAAGGCACGGGCGTGAACGGTTCGAAGCAGTACGGCAAAGAGTCGGATCTGATTTCGTGGTCGCAAGACGGCTCGGCCGCCGGCACGATCAATAACCTCTCGTTCAACGACGAAGGTATCCTGACCGCGCTTTACTCGAACGGCGAAACGCAGGATATCGCGCAGATCGCCTTGGCGAAATTCGAGAATCCGGAAGCGATGTTCAAAGTCGGTAACAACCGCTTGAAAGAAGCCCGCGATTCCGGCGCTCCCGCCCTTGGCGGACCCGGCCGCGCCGGTCGCGGTAAAGTCATGGCCAAATCGCTCGAGCGTTCGACGGTGGATCTGGCGATGGAATTCGTCAACCTGATCCAGAACCAGCGCGGCTTCCAGGCCAACGCGAAGACGATCACCACGACCGACGAGCTGCTCGGCGAAGTGATCAATCTTAAGCGCTAGTAGGACCGCTTTTAACGTAAAAAGCCGCCCGTAACGGGGCGGCCTTGAATTCGACTCCCATCGCGGGGCCTTTGGAGAGAGGGGCTCCGCGGTTTTTAGGGATTCGCTTAAGGAAGGACCTTAAGAAATCCGCAAGGCTCTCGGCCGCTTTGGAGCGGACCAAAGCCCATCGCGATCGCTTCGCGTTTGCGCAAAGCCTCTTCAAAACCAACAGGCTTGTCGGCCAGTTTTCGACTTACGTCGGGACATCAGTGTATCAATTCGATCCATAAAGTTTAGTTTTCCGTACAACAAGTCGATAAGGACGGTGGAGACATACGCAATATTGAATCTTGAAAAGGAAGCTCGAGTTCAAATGGCACGTTGGTTGTTGATCATTTTCCTGAGTCTCACCGCGCTCGCTTGCGCGCGCCAAGCGCCCGAAGATGGCGCTTCGTCCGTCGTCATCCAAGCTCCCGCGCCCAGCAACGCCTTGAACAAATTCGGCGGCGTCGGTTCGATGGCGGCTTTGCCGTCCGATCGCAAAGCTTGTTACGCCGTCGTCGTTTCAGGCGAGGGCATCGCGTCCCCGTCACTCGGCACGTGCTCGGCCGTCAACGGCGTCTTCGCCGGTTTCGTGGAGCCTGGCGCGCAACTCGAAATTTCGGCTCCGCGCGGAACTCGCCGCAAAATCGAATTGCTCGCGTATCTGCAAGATCCCGGTCAAAACGTCGCTTGTCCTGAATTCAAGGGCTCGATGACTCCTGAGCAGATGCTGCGCACTTATTCCGTGGGCGCGGCGATGAACGTGGATCTGCTCGCCGCGACCGTGACCGTTGAAATCATGACCAGCTTTCCGGGCGTGGCGAATCACATCGCTTCGCAACTGCGCTTGCCGGCCAGCTGTTCGACGCCGACCTTGCCCGGTGATCAAGTCGGAGGACGCGCGGGATTTCATTTCTCGTCGGGTGCCGGCGTCGCCGGCGGCGGCGGTTACCGCGTGAAAGCGCGTTTCAGCGGATTGCCCGGAACGAAGACGTTAACTGGCCCTGGCTACAGATTGATCGTGAAGTAATGCGGACCAAAGAAGGACGCGGGGGAACGATGAAAGCAATGAACTACCTTTTAATCGGATTATTCGCCGTGCAAGCGCACGCCGCCGGGGAGCTCGCGCAGAGCTTCAACTTCGACGGCTATCTGCAAGACGCGAGCGGTAACGCGCTGACGACTCCCGCGGACGTGAAGGTGCAGATCCTGGACGGCGACGGCACTTGCGTGTTGTTCGAAGAGACGCACGCGTCGATCGCGCCCGGTACCAACGGCGAGTTCAGCATTCGTGTGGGCACCGGCACCTCGCAGGCCAATCACTTAAGCACTTGGAAAGCCTTGTTCTCGAATTCAGGGTCGACGGGTTCATTCACGGGTTGCCCAGGTGGCGTGAACTTGGCGGCCGGCAAAGGCCGGGCGCTGCGCGTGTTCGTCAACAACAATCAGTTGACGCCCGATTTCGCGATGACCTCGGCGCCGATGTCGACGGGCGCGGAAACCCTGCAGGGCCGCGCGCCCGCCGATTTCCTGCAACCCAAGGACGACACGCCGACCGATCTGACGCAAGCCAATTTGGAAAACGTGTTTTCGACTTCGAACTACTCGATCTTGCAACAGCTTTTGAATGGCACGTCATCTTATTTCACGCCGCCGGCCCCGAGCGCGCCGGTGAGTTACAACAACCAACGCATCACCAACTTGGCCGACCCGAGCGCGGCGCAGGACGCGTCCACCAAGGCGTATGCGGACGCGCGCATCGCCGGGCGCGAGACCGGCATCACCGGCATCGGCCCCGGCATCGGTGACGGCAAAGTTTTGACTTGGGACGCGACCCAAGACAAATGGGTGGCGCTGACTCCGGGCGCGCCCGCCATCGCCGACGATTCGATCACCGCGGCGAAGCTGAATTCCACCGGCATCGCGATCAACCGCTTGGTGATCACGGACGGCACAACCCCGAACACTTTGACATACGCGGAATGCGGTTCGAACGAGATTCTCAAATGGAATCCCGCGATCGGCTGGGAATGTGCCACGGTCGACGCGCTCTCTCCGGTGATTTCGGTCGCGGGGAAGACCGGCGCGGTGGCGTTGAACGCGGCGGATGTCACTGGTCTCGGCACGGCCTCGCTCAGGGATGTGGGCACCGCCGCGGGCGACTTGGTGGAACTCGTGGCCGCGTCCAAGTTGCCGTCGTTGGACGGTCAGGACCTCTATAATTTGAACGCTCAGAAAATTCAGGGCAATCCGGTTTCGTCAGCCGCGCCTTCGGTGAGTCAGGTGCTCAAGTGGAACGGCTCGGCGTGGTATCCCTCCGCGGACGACACGGGCGGCGGCGGAGGCACCGTGACCGCGGTTCTTGCCGGCATGGGACTTATCGGGGGCCCGATCACCGCGACCGGCACACTTTCGGTCGATGTCGGTGTCACCGCGAACAAAATCGTGCAACTCGACGCTTCGGCGAAATTGCCGGCCGTCGACGGCTCGCAGCTTCTGGATGTGAACGCGGCGAAACTGGCCACGCGCACGATCGCCGCGACCGCTCCGAGCAATGGTCAAGGGCTCACGTGGAACAACGTGACCTTGCAATGGGAGCCGCAGACGAACGGCGGCGGCGCCGACAGCTTGGGGGACCATACCGCCACCCAAAACATTCAACTCGGCTCGAATTGGCTGAGCGGCGACGGCGGCAACGAAGGCTTGCGTATCGATGGTAGCGGCAATGTGGGTATCGGCACCGCAAGTCCGGCCGAGAAGGTCGTCGTCCAAGACGGCAACCTGCGCGTGTCGGGCGGGCAGATATTCAGCGACCCCAAGATGATCCCGGCGGGCGGGACCGTCGACTTCAACCAGGGCAACTTGCAAGTCCTGCAGTCCGTTGGCGGTTCAAGCATCACGCTCAGCAGTATGAAAGACGGCGGTTCATACGTGCTGATCATCGAGGACGCGACCCCGCGCACTTATATGTTTACTGGGGGTTGCAGCGGTACGTTCTGGAGCCCGGCCAATGGGCCGACAATCGCCAGCACGCGCACGATCTACAATATCCTGAAGGTGGGCGCGAACTGCTACATCTCATGGACGCCGGGATACCAGTAATGAATTGCGTTCGTGCGGCATGGTTGGGCTTACTCACCGGCGCGCTGGCCTGCTCGCCCGCCCACGCCATCTACAACATGAGCGCGTTTTATTCGCCGAGCGCCTGGCGCCCGCTGCCGACGACCGACGCGCCGAGCCCGCGCTTCGGCCACGTGGCGGTCTGGTCGGGCACCTATTTCGTCGTTTGGGGCGGCCGCGATCCTGTGGGGCCGACGGTGCATAACGACGGCGCGCGTTTCGCGACCACGGCCGTTTGGGATGAAGGCACGGATATGATCGTCTGGGGCGGGTTGGATTCATCAGGTAGCGCTAAGTTGAACACTGGTGCGAAGTACAATGTCGGTACGAACACCTGGAATGCCGTTACCACGACCAGCGCGCCGACCGCGCGTGACGGACACGCGGCGGTCTTTTGCGATGGCAAAATGGTCATCTGGGGAGGCACGGACACTACGAGTGTCGCGGTCAACACCGGAGGACTGTACGACATTTCACTCGGGACGTGGACGGCCACCGGGCGCGCGTAACAAACCCACCGCGATCTGCGCGACGTTCAGCGGCTACGCGCACGCGATTTTCTGGGGCGGTTACGGCGGCGGCGCAAGGTATAATACCGGCGGACGTCTGCGCATCGGCACGAATGCTTGGACGTCGACCAGCACCACCGGCGCTCCCTCTGAACGTTCGGGTCACTCGGCGGTGTGGACGGGAACGGAAATGATCGTCTGGGGCGGCGATGACAACGGCACTCCCTATTACAACGACGGGGGCCGCTACAATCCGGTCGCTGATTCGTGGACGACCATGAGTTTGGTCGGTGCGCCGGCCCCGCGTACGGGGCATGTCGCCGTATGGACGGGAACAGAGATGATCATTTGGGGCGGATTCGACGGCACCACGTACTTCCGCGATGGAGCGGCCTACAATCCGACCAACAACACCTGGCGCCCGCTGAACCTGAAAGGCGTTCCCGAAGGGCGTCTGGATGTGCCGGCGGCCTGGACACCGGAAGGCCTGATGCTCTTTGGCGGTCAAGTGAGCGGCATGGCCGTCGGCGGCGGCGCTTTAGCTAAACCTTAATGCGCGAGCAACTGGGCGAGCTCGAGCAGCTCGCTCGGCACGCGCTTCTTCTTGGTGGTGCACTCCACCAGACTCACCGGAACGATCTGACCGGCTTGCACGCCGACCATGATGTCGCTCAAGCCCTGCTGCAAGGCGCGCACCGCCGCGAACCCCAAGCGCGAGGCCAAGATGCGGTCGCGCGCGGTCGGCGGGCCTCCGCGCTGAATGTGGCCCAAGACGCAGACTTTCGCTTCGTAGCCCGCGCGCCGGCGGATCTGCTCCGCCAGATCGTACGCGCGACCGACCTTTTGTCCCTCGGCCGTTATTAAAATCGAAGACGATTTGCCGCGCGCGACCCCGCGCTTGATCGATTGAATGGCCTGTTCGACGTTGGCGAGATTTTCGGGAATGAAAACTTCTTCCGCCCCCCCCGCCACGCCGACGTCGACCGCGATGAAGCCGGAATCGCGGCCCATCACCTCGACGATGAACAGACGGTCGTGACTGGCGGCCGTGTCGCGAATGCGGTCGATGGCCTCTAGGGCCGTATTCAAAGCCGTGTCGAAGCCGATCGTCTCGTCGGTGCCGAAAATGTCGTTGTCGATGGTGCCGGGAATGCCGACCACTTGCAGTTTCTGTTCGGTCGCGAGCAGGTGAGCGCCTTGAAACGTGCCGTCGCCGCCGATCACGATCAAAGCTTCGCAGCCGACGCCGCGTAAAGTCTGCGCGGCCTGCGCGCGCACGTCGGGCCGCAGGAATTCGGGCGCGCGGCCGGTTTTCAAAATCGTCCCGCCGCGCTGGATGATGTTGGCGACCGAATTGATACCGAGCTCGCTGATGCGGCCCGAAACCAGGCCCGCGTAACCCGCCTGGATGCCCAAGACTTGGATGCCCGAGGTGATCGAGGTGCGAACCACCGAGCGGATGGCCGCGTTCATGCCGGGAGCGTCGCCCCCGCTGGTCAGTACGCCGATTTTTTTAAGTTCCTGAGGTGCGCCCATCGTCTATCAAGTGTTCATGGCGCGGGACGTGATGGCAAATAAAAAGGGCCAACCGCTGGGATTGGCCCTTTTCATCACGGAATCCAAAAAACGACTAGCGAACCAGGTTTTTGAATTCAGCGCCGGGACGGAACTTCGGGAACGAAGTCGCCGGAATTTTGATCGCTTTGCCCGTTTGCGGGTTGCGGCCGGTGCGCGCTTTGCGCTTAGCTTTCACGAAGGTGCCGAAACCGACGAGTTTCACTTCATCGCCTTTTTTGACCGACTTTTTGATGGTATCGAGAGTGCAATCCAACAGTTTTTCTGTTTGCGCCTTGGTGATGCCGACTTCCGCAGCTACCTTCTCGATGAGTTCCGCTTTGTTCATGTATTTCCCCCATATGGAAAATCTGTTGTTGTCTTGGATAAAACATTGAAGCGTCTTGGCCGCAAAACCGTCAATAGGAATATCTAAGCAAAAAGCGAATTTTCAGTTGAGTCGATCACGCCCAGGTAAATTCGCCGGCGCCGCATTTTTCTGTTCCGCATTTTCGTTGACAGTCGCGCAGGACGCGTCTTCCAAGCGCCCAAATCGAGCGTAAGGCGGCGGTCATCGCAAAAACCCCGAGATATCAAGCGTCGGGGTTTTTCAAGAAGCTCTCGGACTGTCGAACCACAAGGCGCGAATTACCAGCGGTAGTCGCTCTCGTCCTCGTCGAGGTCAAAACGATCGTCGTAACGGGTGTCGCTCGCGCGGGACGCGTAGACCTTGCCTTCCATCATGCCTTGACCGATCAGCGTGCCGTTGAAGAACACTTGCGCGTTCATCTGCCTGTGCGTCGAATCCGTGAACGACGTCAGGATTTTGAACTCGAGGTTCGGCATCTGGTTTTGGTAAACCATCTGGTGCCAGTTGTGACCGTTCGAGTACTGATCGCGAACCATCACGAAGCCGCCTTCGCCGCCGTTCAGGTACGCGGTCGAGTTCTGCCAGCCGATTCCGCGAGTCGAGCCGCGGTACGAGCGGTAACCGCCCGGAACCATCTTCATCTTGCCTTCGCCCGGCAGGTAGCCGTCGGTCAGCGAGACTTGCAGATCGAAGTAATTCGGAATGCCTTGGCAGTGGCCGTAACAGTAATTGCGGCTTTGCAGGTACTGAACGAATGCCGCGCGGCTCGTTGCCGGAACCGTGAAGCGTCCGCGCCATTTGCCGCGACCCACGTTACCGCTGCCATCGATCGAACACTGCGTGTTCAAGCAGTCGGTCGCGCCCACCACCACCGCCGTCGTACCGCCGCCCCCGCCGCCGCCTTTTTTGCTGCACGCCGTGGTCGCGATCACCGCGATCGCCAATACACCGAATAGATACGTCCATGACTTTTTCATAACGTTTTCCTCACGCGTTCACGCGTAGACATGTTCATCCGCAAGCACTTAGATCACTATTCATGCCACGGCGGCCGCCGCTTATAACGGAGCTCGCGTTACCGCGCGGAAAATCGGCGCCTGAATTTGTTATGTGAAGTGACGTTTTACGTCGGACACCCGTGAAATAAAAACGCCCGCTTCTGGGGGCGGGCGTTCTTGAACGGAACCTCTATATATAAGGTCGAAGAGCCTTAGATGCCGAAGCTCATGCCGGCCATGACCAAGAAGCCTTGGTTGTAAGTGTCGCCGTCGGTTTTAAGGGCGTCGAGCAGGCCGCGGTTGTACGAAGCCTCGATCACGAAATCGGCTTTTTTCATCATGGCGAAACGGCCGCCGAAACCCAGTGAACCCAAAACATCGACCTTGTTGGTGGCGTCGTCGTTCGAGCTCGACAGCGCGAAAGCCGACATCGCGCCGACTTTGGCGTACCAGCTTTGCGACTTCATCTGCAGAATGCGGATCTTCGCGAGCATCGGAATGGTGAGGTAAGAAGTCGTGATTTGCTCGGTCCCCGTGCGCATCAAAAGCAAGCCGGTTTCGAGTTTGCGCTCAGCGCCGCCAAGTTCCGCAGTCACGCCGCCCGAAAGTTCGGATTTGGAGTTACCCGCTTCGTTGCCTGAGTATTCGAAATTCGAAACGCCAAGCTGGGGATTGATACTCGCGCCCAGGTCGCTTAAACGGGGTTCACGGTTCTCTTCGATCGTGGCCGTGGAAACGCCGGTTTCCGACGATTGCGCTAAAATCGGTTGGACAGCTGTCAAAACCGTGAACAGCGCTGATCCATATAACACCAGTGATTTCATGTATTTAACTCCTTTAAAATAAACCTTACGCTGTTTTAGACTGCCAGAAGGGTGCCAAACCGAGCCCAATCAAACCCAGGCTCATCCAGATCCCCAAACTCATTCCATATATAAGAGTGCCGCGGGGGTCGTCTCGGTAAATCTCCATGAGAATACGGCCGATTCCGTGCAAAACCAACCACGCGCTGAACAACAGGCCCACGCGTTTGAACTTGGGCTCGAAATAAAGCAGCAATCCGACCACGCCAAGCTCCCACAACGTCGCGTAGGCTTGGGTGGGATGGCGCGAGCCCCCATGCATGTAGACCGACCAGGGAAGCGAACAGAATTTCCCGTAACAGCAGCCGTTGAACAGGCAACCCACGCGACCGATCGCGTAGCCGATCGCTATCGGCGGAGCCGCGATATCGGCCCACAGGTAAAACGGTTCGCTCTTCCACCGGCAATAAAGCGCGCAAGACAGAAACGCGGAAAACACGCCGCCCAGGTAAACGAAACCGCCGTTCCAGACCTCTAAAACTTCGAGCGGCGCGGCCGCGTACCAGGAAGGCTCCTCGAAAAAAACATGCAGAAGCCTGGCGCCGATGAAACCGCCGATCAGGCAAACGAGCGTCAGATCGATCGCGGCGACGCGGTTCAAACCGCGCGTCTCTACCCGCCGCAAAAACCAAAACGTCGCGACCAGCGTGCCGGCGCAGATCACCAGAAAGTAAGTTTGCACGTGCACGCCGAACAGCGCGAGATCCGGAAACATAAGTTCCTATTTTTTCTTGGACTTCGTCGTGGCCATATCCCGTTTGGTCATCATCAAGAGAAGCAAAATCACGCCGATCACGATGCCGGAGTCCGCGATGTTGAACGCGGGGTAAGACCAAACGTCTTTGTAGTGCACGTCCAGAAAGTCGATCACGTAACCGAAACGCAGGCGGTCGATGTAGTTGCCGATCGCGCCGCCGAAGATCAGCGAAAGCGCGAAGACTTGCCAGCGGTCGGTGTTCGGCACCGAGCGCAGCATGTACAAGATGATGCCCATCGCGATCGGCGGCATCGACAGGAAGAAAATCTGCCGGAAGATTTCGGGCATTTCGCGGAACAGTCCGAAGGCCGCGCCGATATTGCGTACGTACGTGAAATGGAAGATCCCGGGGATCACCGGCACCGATTCGCCCAAGATGAAACTCGAATGCACGTAGATTTTCGTCAGCTGGTCGAAGGCGACCAGGAATCCGGTGATGGTGGCGAGCACCAGGTACTTGCGATCTAAGTTCACGTCAGGGCCTCGATGCATTTGGGGCAGAACGCGGGGAAGCGCTGGTCCTTACCGGTTTCGGCGTCGTAGTGCCAGCAACGCTCGCACTTCACACCGTCCGCTTTGGTGGCGCCGACCTTAAGCTCCGCCGACTCGGTGAATTGGAACTGGGAAACCATTAAAAATTCTCGCAAAGAGGGCAGGTACGCTTCAAGCGTTTTTCGGACCGCCGGCGGCGCGAAGATGTTGATTTTCGCGTCCAGGCTCGAGCCGATGATCTTTTGCCGGCGCAGTTCCTCGAGCTCCTTGGCGGTCGTGGCGCGCACCTCGAGCAGCGTCGCGAAGTCGGCGGCGATCTTGGCATTGGCCCACTCGTTCGGCGGCACCGGGAAGTCCGTCAGGAACACGCTCTCTTTTTTCTCGCCCGGCAGATAACCGTAAGTTTCCTCGGCCAGGAACGACGCGATCGGCGCCATCACGCCGCAAAGAGCCGTCACGATGTCGTAGATCACCGTTTGGGCCGCGCGCCGTTTCACGCCGTCGACTTTGCCGGTGTAAAGGCGGTCCTTCAAAATATCCAGATAGGTCGCCGACAGATCGGTGGCGAAGAAGTTATTCAAAGCATGATAGACCTTATAAAACTCGTAAGCGTCGTAGGCTTCGGTGCTCTTCGTGATCAAACCGTGCAGCTGATTCAGCGCCCAATGATCGAGCGGCGTCATGTCTTGGTAGGCGACGCGATCTTTCGCGGGGTCGAAATCATTCAAATTGCCGAGCAAAAAGCGGATCGTGTTGCGGAATCGCCGGTACGAATCCGCGATCCGCGACATCATCTCTTTGCTGATGGTCAGATCTTGGCCGTAGTCCTCGTGGCTCACCCAGATCCGCAGGATCTCGGCCCCGCTCTCTTTGATGATCTCTTCGGGATCGACGACGTTGCCCTGGCTCTTCGACATCTTGTAGCCCTGAGCGTCGTTGACGAAACCATGCGTGATCAAAGTCTTGAAGGGCGCGGCGCCGTCGGCGGCCATGGCCGAAACCAAACTGGTCTGGAACCAACCGCGGTGTTGATCGCTGCCTTCCAGATAGATATCGGCCGGAAATTCCATGCCTTCGCGGCGCCGTTGCACGGCCGCATGCGCGACCCCGCTATCGAACCAGACATCCAGGATGTCGCGGCCGATCGTGAACTCGGTGCCCGCGCACTCGCCGCATTTTTCGCCCACCGCGAATTCGCTCGGGGGAGTGTCGTGATAGACTTCGATGCCCCGGCCGGTCTTTTCCATTTTGTCGGCCAGGCGATTCATCGCCGCTTCGCTCACCAAAGGCGCCTTGCACTTCGCGCAGTAGAACACGGGGATCGGCACGCCCCAGATGCGCTGACGACTCACGCACCAGTCGGGAGAGTTCGACAGCATCGAGATCAGGCGCTGGCTTCCCCATTTGGGAACGTATTGAATTTCTTTTTCCGCCGCGTTCAGACATTTCTGGCGCAAAGGGTAGCGCTCGTCGTCCATCTTGATGAACCATTGTGGCGTCGCGCGGAAAATCAAAGGCGCCTTCGAGCGCGGGCTGTGCGGATATTGGTGCTCGATCTCTTTCACCGCCACGAGCGCGCCGATGCCGCGCAGGTGATCGACGATGCGCGGATTGGCGTCGGAGATCTTTTCGCC
>DAISHW010000044.1:0-2409 GCA_036822295.1 Bdellovibrionales bacterium
CTCGACCCCCGTCATTTTGGTGTCCTCGCCGATGGCGGGCGGCCATGCGAACGGGAACGCCCAAATGGGATCGAGCAAAGATTTATTGGCGCCGAGCGTGTCGCCGAACGCGGCGATGGCTTGTTTGTAGAGCATCACGCGCAACAGGCTGATTTCCACTCCGGCTTTGGCGGCGTAGTAAGCGCGCACGCGATTGACTTGTTGGGAGCTCACCACCTGATCGACGCTCGTGTCGTAGGCGACTTCGATGGCGATGAACGAGAGCAGCGTGAACGCGAACATCGCGATCAGCATCGCCACGCCCTTTTGCGAGCGCAGCGCTTGGAAAGGTGAGGGCCAGCGACCTTTACGGTCCGCCGGGCGTCTGGGCCGGGGGCAGCTGTCCATTTTGTAGTCCGCCTTGTTCTTCCGTTTTCTTGACGGGGTTGTTCGGATTGCGAATCGCCGCGACGCTGGTCATGCGCAAAGACTTGTCTTTGGCGTTGGGATCCGTGTCTTTGACCTCGAGCGTGATTTCAACGGCGTAAGGGAAGACGCCGCGCGTGGTGTCGTCGCCTTGCTCGTTGGTCATCCATTGATCGACCCATTCCTCTTGTTTGCCGGGGCCCAAGTAGCGGAGTTTGAATTCCGTGATGTTTTCAAGCAGCACGGTCTCTTCGCCTTCTTTGGTGATGTCTTCGTGGATGAAATTCGAAACCCTTCGCCATAGGCACTGCGAGCTCTGCTCTTGCGTCGACCGCCTGCGACAGCTTTTCAGTTTGTAGCCGACTTCGGCTTGGGACGAGATCTTGGAGTCCTCCGCCATGCGGATGTTCGAAAGGGTGGTGAAGTCGATCGAATCGCTCTGGCCCAAGAAATGGGTCAGCACTTTTTCCGTTTTCAGTTTGTATTTCTCGGGATCGGCGGATGCGCCCTGCGGAGGCTGCACCACGGTGTTGACCGGAGCTTGATTTTGAACCGTATTGTTCTGCGTTTGGGCTTTCTTCTGCCGTTCTTTCTGGGCCATGTTGTAGAGCTGGATGTTGATGTCGCGGTAATTGAAAGCCATATTGATGTCGCGCTCGATGACGCGCAAGGCGTCCCGGAGCGTCGACGTCTTGTCGATTTCTTTTTGCACCTTGGTTTTGGCTTTGAGCGCGTTTTGAATCGCCTGAACGGTGAACAGCGACAGGAAAGCCATGATCATAATGGCGATCATGACTTCAAGCAGCGTGAATCCTTTTTGTCTCATGGACCACCGCCGCCCGCTCCGCCGGCGAACGTCTGCGAATAATCGACGAAGTACTGAGTCGCCGCGTACTCGAGCTCTTTGCCGCCTTTGCGCTTGAAGTGGATGGTGACCTTCACTTCCTTGATCGACTTCGACAAGAACTCGCTCATCTGCTTGATCATGCTGATCAGCGTTTCATCGACGCCCTCTTGCTGACCGATCAGCATGGCGCTCAAATCGGGGAGTTCCAGCTCGCGCGATCGCATGGTCCAGCGGTACTGCGGGAAATCCGCTTCGAAATCGCCGCTCTCTTCTTCCGGAATTTCCGCCAAAGGCTTGCCGGCGTACTTGGCTTCGATCTCGGCCATCTTGCGTTCGAGCAAAGTCGCCACGTCGAATTGCAAGGTGGCTTTGCGAATGCGCATGAAGTTGCCGGACCACATGCTGGAGGCGGCGATGATCGCGCTCGCCACGATCAAGAGCGCGACCAACACTTCGATCAAGGTGAAGCCGCGTTCGGTTCTCATTGCGATTTGATCTCCTTCAAAGAGATCGGCTTGGCGATGATTTCGGCGCGTCCCGTGAGCGGGTGAATGGTGATCGTCCAGGCTTGCGTGGCTTGGCCTTTCAGGTGAATCGCGGCCTCATCCACCAGGCCTTGCGGCAAATAATGGATGAACGCGCGCCCCTCGGTGATCGGCGTTTTCACCCGCGTGAGTTCGACTTTGTCGATGCGCATGCTGGCGGGAATCGCCTTCTCGCGTTTCAACACCGAGCTGTCCGGCGAAAAGCCTTTAGGATCCTGTTTTTTCTCGGCGTCGGTCTCTTTCAAGCGCTCCAGCGCGTTTTCCTCTTCTTTGTCGTTCAAGACCACTTTGCCGTTCGCCTTCTCGACCGAGATCTTTTGTCCAGTGACCGCGCCGTCGGCTTGGGTCGTGCCGAAGTCGATGACCATGCGGTAGGCCACGCCATGCAATTTCGCTTTGGTGTGCAGCTCGCGGCTGAGCACGGTCATCTCGCGCAAAAAGGCGCGAGTTTCGGAGTTGCGATTGGTGATGTAGGGCAAAGCCATGACGATCGTGCCCGCGATGATCGCCGTGACGATCATGACTTCAATCAGCGTGAATCCGGCGTTTTTCAGAGGGCGCATCGGTCATAATAATAGCACCGATCCCTATGCGCCCAGATACAAAAAAAGC
>DAISHW010000044.1:2419-3431 GCA_036822295.1 Bdellovibrionales bacterium
CGGTCTTTTACACCGCGCTGGACACCGGACGTATGAATGCGAATTAATTACTGATCGGACGAGATGTCGGTGGCATCGCCCGAGCCGCCCTCGCGCTTATCCGAGCCCATGCTCTTCAGCACGTAATTGTTGCCGGAGCTCTCGTACGCGAACGGTGCGTTCCAGGGGTCCGGGTTCACTTTTTTCAGGTAGGGATCCGGCCCCCAATTCGAGCAGCTGCTCGGGGCGGTCACCAAAGCTTCCAAGCCCTCTTCCGTCGACGGGTAGCTGTTGCAATCGGTGAAGTACATATCGAGCGCTTTGCCGTACTCGGCGATTTGAATTTTAGCCTGATTCACTCTGGCTTTTTTCAATCGACCTTGGACCTGCGTCGCCAGAATCGCGATCAAGCCGCCCAAAATGACGAGCACGATCATGATTTCAAGAAGCGTCATACCTTTGTTGTTACGGATCATTTGATTCTCCCTACTTTGAGTCTCAGATTTTTAAACTATCCGCCGATCGCAAAGACGATAATCCCGATAACGCAACCCATCACGATGATCATGATGGGTTCCATGAGTGACGTCAATCCGTCGATGGCGGTTTTCACTTGGAAGTCGTAAGCGTCGCTGACCTGTAAAAGCATGTTCTCGAGATCGCCGGTCTTCTCGCCGATGTTGATCATGTGAATGACGATCGGCGGGAATTGCCCGGACTTCTTCAAAGGGCCCGCGATCGATTCCCCCTCGGCGATATTCTCGCGGCCGACGTCGATGGCTTCGGCGATCACTTCGTTGTCGACCACGTTGCGGACGATCGACATCGCGGCGAGCATGGGAACTCCGCCGTTCAAAAGGGTGGAAAGCGTGCGCGTGAAGCGGCTGACCGCCACAATGCGCCCGAGTTTGCCGAACAAGGGGAGTTTCAAGAAGATGCGGTCCCACTGCGCGCGGCCCGTCGGCGTGTTCTTCCAGTTGCGGAAAAGAAAGTAGCCCAAGACCACCGACACGATCAGCACGTGCCAGTAGTT
>DAISHW010000044.1:3441-12538 GCA_036822295.1 Bdellovibrionales bacterium
GTTCACCAGGAAGCCCGAGAAATCGATCACGACGACCGTGTACCAGGGCAGTTTCAGTTCGGGCGCGCTTTCAAAGACCGTCACGATTTTCGGAATCACGTAAATAAATAAGACGGCGAGCAGAATCATGGTGAATCCGAGCATCATGATCGGATACATCAAAGCCGAGCGCACTTTCGCGCCCAAAGCGTTCTGCGATTCTTTGAATTCCGCCAGGCGGATCAGAATCACGTCGAGCGTGCCGGACATCTCGCCGGCCTCGCACATCGACACGTAGATCTTGTCGAACACTTTGGGGTACTTCGAAAGGGCTTTGTGAAGCGCTCCGCCCTCGTTCACCGCGTTCTTGATGTCGAACATGACCTCGGACAAAAACGGATTCTCGACCTGTTCGCCCACGGCTTGCAGCGCATCGACCAAAGGGATATTGGCTTTGAGAAGCGTCGCCAGCTGGCGCGTCATCATCGATAGATCGGAAACGCGCACGCTTCGCTGCGACGCCGTTTTCTTGCCCTTGGCCTTGGCTTTGGTGTTCTTCGATTTGTCCTTGATGTCGGTGACGAAGATGCCGTCTTTTTTGAGCTTCGCTTTGGCCGTGCGCGAGTTGTCGGCGTCGACGGTGCCGCGCACATTGGAACCATTTTTATTTAAACCGCGGTACTCGAATATCGGCATGGCGGATTACATATCCATTTGCGTGCTGGTCAATACTTCTTCAATCGTGGTGACGCCGGTCAAAACTTTCTGGATGCCGTGATCGCGGAAGGTGATCATACCGTTTTTGATCGCCTCGCGCTTGATCTGCTGGCCGTCGGCGCGCTTCATGATCAGCGAGCGGATCTCGTCGTTGATGAGCATTAACTCTTGAATCACGCTTCGGCCGATGTAGCCCTTTTGATTG
This sequence comes from Bdellovibrionales bacterium, assembly GCA_036822295.1. Classification (GTDB taxonomy): domain Bacteria; phylum Bdellovibrionota; class Bdellovibrionia; order Bdellovibrionales; family UBA1609; genus JALHOQ01. Next base: position 4,343 of record DAISHW010000044.1, read on the forward strand.
CAGTGGTTGCAGCCGACCGCCCTGAACACGGTGGCGCCGCGCGCTTGTTCGCGGCTGATCTCCAAGGAGCGCAATTCGACGTCGGTCGGCACGTGCGCCTCTTTGCAATGCGGGCAGAGCACGCGCACCAGACGCTGGGCGCCCACGCCCATGATCGAAGTCGCGATCAGGAAGGGCTCGCAACCCATGTCGATCAAGCGCGGGAAGGCGCCGGCGGAATCGTTCGTGTGGATGGTCGAGAGCACCAAGTGACCGGTGAGCGACGCGTTGATGGCGATCTCGGCCGTCTCTAAGTCGCGAATCTCACCGATCATCACCACGTCGGGATCCTGACGAAGAATCGAGCGCAGTCCGCTTGCGAACGTCAGGCCGATTTTGGAATTCACCTGGATCTGACCGATCCCGTGAATCCGTTGTTCGACCGGGTCTTCGACGGTGATGATGTTGATGTCCGGCTTGTTGAGCTTTTGCAGGCACGCGTAAAGCGTCGTCGACTTACCGGAGCCGGTCGGACCCGTGACCAGCATGATGCCGTAGGTTTTCTCTAAAAGTCCGTCGATCTTGGCCAGCGAATCTTTCGAAAAACCCAGCTGCTCGAGCTCCAAAACGACGTTCGATCTGTCTTGCAAGCGCATGACCAGCCGCTCGCCGAACGCCGTCGGGATCGAGCTCAAACGAACGTCGATGTCTTTGCCGGCGAGCTTCAAAGGGATGCGTCCGTCTTGCGGCAAGCGCTTTTCGGCGATGTTCAAGTTGCCCATGACCTTGATGCGCGAAGTGATCGAGTTCTGAAGCTTCTTCGGCGGCTTGAAGATATCGAACAAAACGCCGTCGATGCGGAAGCGCACGACCATGTCGCGCTCATAAGGTTCGATGTGGATGTCAGAGGCCTTTTCTTTCACCGCGCGGAACAGCAGGGTGTTCACGAGCTTGATCACGGGCGCGTCGTCTTCGCCGCTCTCGAGCAGATCGATGACGGGGTCGTCGAGATCGACCTCTTCGCCCTCGATGTCGTCCAGGCCTTCCAGGGCGGCGGTGCTCTTCTCGTACACGCGATTGATGGCGTCTTGGATGCGCGAAGACGTCGTGGCCAAAGGATGGACCTTTTTGCCGAACTTCACGCGCAAGTCCTCGAGCGCTTTATGATTCAAAGGATTGGTGGTCAGGATCGTCACGCGCTCGGCTTCTTCTTTAAAGGGCAGCACTTCCTGCGTCTTCGCGTAATTGATCGGGATGCCGCGCACGATGTCGACCGGAATGTCGTTGATCGGAATGTCTTTGATGAAGTCGACGTGCAGGTGTTTGCAAAGTTCCGCGAGCGCCTCTTCGGGCGTGCTGAGCTGCAGTGTCTCGAAGATCTCGGCCAGCGGACGGCCTTTGTCGTCGGGCAGGCGCATCAGCGTTTGCAGCTGCTCCTCGCTCACGCTGGTGCCTTTCTTAATTAAAGTTTCAAAGGATGGTGCTGCCACTAGCCCAAGACTACCGGAAGCATAAGACTGAAACAACTAGGGTTTGCGACTGGGCGAAGGGCCAGGCGCTTTATCTGAACTTGTATGACTGTTCGCAAATCTTCTTTTCACCGGATTTTAATCTTACGGTGTACTTGCCGCGGCCTTTGACGCCGAAAGTGTCCCGCATGTCGAGTTCCGAGAATTGCAGGGTGTCGGGCATCAGCTCGATCGGCAGCAACTCACTGGAAGAGAATTCGCGGCGGCCCTTGTCCGTTACGACTTCGATCTCGAGCGTGAGCGCTTCGTCGTCGGGGGGGGGCGATTTGGCCAGACGGATGCCCTCGAAGGTGGAGTTGGACGACCAATCCGCCAACCGGAAAGTCGCGACCTTCGAAACCAGAGCCTTGTTCTCGTACATCTGAAAGACATTGAACCCCAAGATCCATTTGTCGCAAGTCCCCGCCCCAGCGGGGGGAGCGAGAATCGCGGCGAATATAAGGAGTCGGATCATCCAGGCGTTCATCATCGGGCCTCGCACAGATTGGCATCGTATTGGTAGTTCGCGCAACTATTGCGTAGATTGGGGCCGGGAACAAAGCAGACGTGGATATGGTCGCGGTGATCGCCCGAGCCGTGGATGACTTTGTCGGCGCCTTTGGTCTTTAGGAACTCGACGAATTCCTGCGTTTTTTTGGCGTCATAAGCCTTCCAGCCTTTGCTTAAAGGCGAGTCGACGAATCCGCCTTTGCGCATCGGACGAATATCGATGCAATGACCGTCGTTATGCTCTTGGTGGTCTTCCCAAATGGCTTTGGTCTTATGCGCGATGTCGCCCCACGAGACCGTGCAGCCCTTGCTGCTGTCGGGGCAATGATTCTTTTTCCAGTCCTGCAAGACCGACATGAAGGCGCACGCGGTCGTCGGATCGACATAAGTGTCCGCCGGCCAGCCCTTTTTGTCGAAGTCATCCGGCTCGCCGATATGATGGTAGCTTCCGCAGAAGCCGATTTGGCCCCGTTCGCCGGCGACGGGCATTTCGACGAGACCGCGTGAGTTCTTGGGCCATGAATCGATGTCCGCCAGGTTTTTCACGGCCATCGCGACATCGCGCAGGTCTTGAATGTTCGGCTTCAAACACTCCGGTCCGTTGCAGCCCTTGAACTGGCCTTCTGAGACGGCGTCCGCGTCCTCTTCTTCGGATTCGAACTTCGAGTCGATCGGCAGATCCGAGAAATAGGCGTCGACGGGGCGGATGTAGGCGCCGTGCACCCGCACTTTCACGCGCGCCCGCTCGGCCGATTTGGGATTGGTGGTCTCGATCACCGACATCGTCGTGCCGGGCGGCAAGCCGCAGAGTCCTTTGCCATTGGGTTTCGAAGTCTCGCGCAATGTCAGCGACTCTTCGACCTCGGCTTGCATGCGTTCGGCGCGCAGACCGTTTTTATAGATCCAACCTTCGGGGCATTTCTTGTTGCCGGTTCTGATCTTGATGGCCGCGCCGTCCATGCTCTTTTGAAAGGCGACGACTTCCGAGCCGGCGGCCACATTGCACAAAGGGCGGCCTTTTGGATCGCGGATTTTGTAGCCCGCCGCCGCGGTGAATTTCACTTCGGTGCCGGTGACGACGGGTGCGGGCGCGGGTTCGGCGGCGGGAGCCACCGGTTTCGCCGGAGCCGGAGCGGGATTCTCGTTGATCGTGCCAAGCAGATCGTCGCTGGCGAAGAACGCGTCGCCCGCGAAAGAGGCGTGTGAGCCGAATAGGCCCAAAAGCAATAGGGTGCGAATGCTGTGGTTGAACACGCGTGACATTACGTGGATTCGTTGCAAGCCCGCGACCACATTCAGGAACTCAGCGATTTCGGGTTGTTAAGTGAAGGGTGTTTTGATTTGAAACACCCCTTTTCGTACAGCGGACTGACACCCGACTAACTAAACGTAAACTTCGGGTGTCTCAGAATGAGAATTTAAAACGTCTCGATGGCGGGTTCTTCGGCGCCGGACTTCGCGCCGCGATTGCCGCGAGGTAGAGCGTCGATCTCTCCGCCATGCGGATCATGTTCTTCTGGATGAAATCAATGCGCTCGTTGATCTTCGCGTCGACGATCTTGTCGTTGTCCGAAGGGTTGCGCACGATCGTCGGCGAGATGAAGATCATCAAATTGAGCTTCGCTTTCTCCGTCGTGCGCGATTTGAACAGCCAGCCGATCAGCGGGATGTCGCCCAAGATCGGAACCTTCGAGATCTGCTCGGTGTCTTTATCCGACATCAAACCGCCAAGCACCGCCGTGTCGCCGCTGTTGACGACGACTTGGGTTTTCACCGAGCGCGTGCTGGTGGCGATCGCGTTTTCGGCGAGCTTCGCGGCGGTGATTTGCACCGGCAAGAGATCCGCGACCTCTTGCTTGATCTTCATCTGCACGGTGTCCGTGTCGGGCGAAATGTACGGCGTGATCGTCAGCTTGGTCGTGACCTTCTGGCGTTCCACCTGGGGCGCCACGACGCCCGTGGCGCTGGTCGCCGAGGTCAAAGACACTGGCATGTTCGCGCCGACTTCGATCTCGGATTCCTCGTTGTCGAGCGCCATCAGCTGCGGCGTCGACAAGATGTTGCCGATGTTGGTCGTCTTCACCAGGCGTACCAGGCCCATCAAGCTCTTGACCGTGAACTTCTCGGTGCCGACCGTGATGTCGACCGTGCCGCCCGCGCCGAAACCTAAGATCGCGCCGCGATCGTTGGTCGGATTGGTGATCGACTGGATGTCTGATCCACGGAAGCCGATCCGGCCGATGCCGTTCGAATCCGAATCGAACTTGTACGCGTCGACGCTCCAGGTGTTGGCGATGTTCGAGTTCATCTCCATGATCACGGCCTTGATGTAGACTTGATCGCGGGCGACATCGATTTTAGCCAAGAGATTCTTGATCGTTTCGTAATCCTGACGGCTCGCCACCACGATCAGCGAGTTTGTGTTCTTGTCGGCCGAAATTTTAACTTCGCCGCCAAACACCGCGGTCGCGGCGGGGCCGACTTGCGCCTGGCCTTGCGCGCCGATGGGCGGCGGGCGGTTCTGGGTCTGCGTCGCTTGGTCTTGCGCCTTCTTCGACTCGGCGGCGATCCCGTTCAGCACGTTGGCGATGGGCTCGGCTTCGGCGTGGCGCAGGTAATAAACGAAGAAGCCGCCTTGCTCGTCGGGGCGCATGGGATAATCCAGACGCGCGACGAGTTTGCGGATCTTCTCGATACCGGCTTTGTTGCCGACCACGATGATCGAGTTCGTGCGCTCGTCGGGCACGACCAGCGAGTAGACTTCGGCGCCCGAGCCGCCACCCGAATCGGGCGTGCCGGCCGGACGAAAGCGGGGAACGCCGCCGCCGAATTGATTTTTCTTCTCGCCCTTGTTGATGATCTGATCGACCAGGTCGGCGATGTCTTTGGCGCGCGCAAAGCGCACGCGGATCACTTCCATCTGCTCCTCGAAGCCTTGCACGTCCAACTGCTCCAGGATTTTCATGATGCGGTCCATGTTCGCGCCGTAATCCGAAACAATCAGCGAGTTGGTCGGCGTATAGGGAACCAGCTCGCCGTCTTTCGAGGTCAAAATACGCAGCTGCTTGTTCACTTCGTCCGCGCTGATGTACTTGAGTTTGATGATCCGCGTGATCATCTGATCCGACGTCGGGTAATAGGCGCCCGAGAACGTGTCGATGTTGTCGCGTTGGGCGGCGCGGGCCTGTTTGATCTTGTAGAACCCGTCGCCCGGCACGATCGCAAGGCCGTTGATGGCCAAAGCCGACAAGAAGGCTTTGTACGCTTCGGCGACGGTGATGCGAGACGGCGCGATGATCGTGATTTTACCGCGCACCTGGGGATCGACGATGAAGTTCTTGCCGGTGAGTTCCGAGATCGCCTTGATCACGTCCGCGACATCGGCGTTCGGGTAGTCGAATGACTCGATCATGTCGGGGAAGTTTTCGTTGGTGATGTCCTCGATCGCGGCTTCGGCGAGCGGCTTGCCCGTTTTTTTCGAAACGAAACCTTGCGTGGGCTTCGCGCCGTTGCCAGGGGCGGGGGGAGCGCCTCCGCGGACGCCAGCGCCGTCGGGGGGTAGCCGGGGGCGCGCGGCCTCGGTCCTCTGATCTTGGGCGTAGGCGTACCCGGACAAGACCACGAAAGCGAGCAGGGTGCCGTACACGGTGCGCTTCATCTTTACCCCTCCTTGGGTGAAGAAAAAAACTATTCAGTCACGTTGTAGTTGAACGTTTCGTCTCGCCCGTTGCGTTCCACGCCGAGCGTGATGCGCGTTTCGGACTTCAAAGCGTTATACAGTTCCATCGCTTTGGTGGGCGAGTTCACGTCCTCGTTATTCACTTTCTTGATCACGTCCATCGGTTTGAAGCCGAGCTTCTCGTAAATCGAACCCGGCTGGATCGCGACGAAGCGGAAGCCGTCGACTTTGCCGCCCGTGCCCGGAACGATGTTCGGCACCATGCGGGCTTGCTGAAGGATCGAGCCCAAGTCCGACGTGTACTTGGCGATGTCGCCCCGGCGCATGGTGAAATCGAATTCGCCTTTTTTCTGAACGTCGTCGATTGAAACCGAATTCACTTCCTTCACGCCGAAGCTGACGGCCGAATCTTTCGGGATCTCGATGAACTCCAAACGCTGGTTGTTCAAGTTGCGGAAGATGACCTTGCGGCGTTCGATCGAGGTCACGCGCGCCATGCCGCCGATATCGCCGTCGACCATGAAGGATTGCACTTCGTTTTTGCTGCTCAGGTTGATGGTGGCGACCGAGCGCTTCGGATTGGCGTGGACCAAGGTCCCCTCGAGCTTCAGCGGGAGTTGCGAGGCGACCGGCGGAGCGTCGATGAATTGTCCTTCGGAACCGTCCGACGTCAGCTGCGGCGGGATTTTCTTGTCGGCGTTGAAGATGTTACGATCCGAAATCCCGGCGTACCGCTCGAGCGGCACGAAGGTCGAAGGCATCTGGCGTTGCGGGCGAACGGGCGGCGGTTGCGTGGGCAGCATGCTCGGCCGAACGTACAGGATTCCGAGATCGGCCAAGAAAAATCCGGTGATGATGGCCAAGATGTAAACGTAGAAGGCTTCGAAGGGTGGACGACCCTTTGAACCGCGCGGCAAACGCGCGAAGATTCCGCTGCTGTTTTTAAGGAAACCCATCGCTATCTAGCTTAACAAATGGCTAGCACAAGTCGTCAAATACAACGGGCTATAAGTATTTCATGGACGATGGTCGAGCTTCGTTCGCGGCGGCGATTCAGGGCCCTTCACGAGCGAGTTTCACCGGGGCATCGGAATTGCTTCGGTGTCATTTTGGGTAGAGGGGGGAAGATCAAACTTCCCAATAGAAAAACTAAGTTCGGTTTCGCGCGTTAGGGGGGATCTATGCGTGATGCACTTGTTTTTAATGGGGCCAGCAATCTTAATTTCCAGGACATTCGGGCGAACGTCATCCGCATTCCGGAAGTCGTGCAGCGCATCCGCGAAGCGCAGGCGATCTGGGATAAGCTGTCGGCGACGCCGCTTGATCTGACGAACTTCATCGGTTCGGAAGATGAAACGTTCTTGGGTCACATCAAACTCAAAAGCTTCGCGACCGCGGTTGTGCAGGTCGGTTTGCTGGATCGCTATTTGAAGAATCACAAAATATCGGAATACGTGATCGGCGCGGTGAACGGGGATTCGCCGTTGCTGGTGGCGATCGGCGAGATGACTTTTGAACAATTGGTTTCCGAGAGTTTGGCGTTGTCGCCGATCCCGCGCCGCCAACCGACGGCCACGACCGCGCAGACTCCGCTGGGTCTGCCGATTTTGTCGGGAGTGCAACTCGTTGAGTTCGCCGCCTTCAAGCGGAATCCGGAGACCGGCAAATACGACCGTCAAGCTTCGACGATGCGTGAGCTTGAACGCATGATCGTCGAGCTTGTCGACAAAGACGAGGTCAACCGTTTGATCATGGTCGGGCCGGGCAGCTCGGTGTCGGGTAAACGTATCCTGGACCTGACGGCGCGCGACGTTCAAGTGCAGGAAAGCATCGACCTGGACCCGATGTTGACTTGGTTTTGGGCGAAACTCCGCGATACCGAACTCGCCATCGCAAATTGATACGGAAAGCATTTAGGCCGAACGTCTCGTTCAGAGACGTTCGAGCGTAATGAAACGTGGTCGTTTTGAAGGTGTTCGCTGGCTAAAAAATCTATTATTATCGATATATACCTATAATTTATGCGTCAGACCTGACCGATAAGTTTTCCACGAGGAGCGTTGGTGGAAACGGTAGTTCTGCACATTCGGAACAGGCTGCGTGCGCGTTTTGCGTGCGTGAGTATACTCATATGCGCGCTCATTCTTACGATTCCGGACTTCGCCCTTGCTCAATCGACTTCTCCCGCGAAGCTGAGTCTTTCCGGCGCGCTCTTTGAGGCGAACGGCCAGCCGGTCGCCAACGCCTCTGTGGATTTCCGTTTAGAGATTTTGGATCGCAACAACACTTGCGTGCTCTATCGCGAAACGCATTTGAGTCAGAATCTTTCGCAATCTTCAGGTCGCTTTTCGCTGCAAGTGGGCGCGGGTTCAGGTCCAGAGAACCTGATCGACAGCATTGCGAATCCGACGGTGTTGTCCGCGAAAATTTTCGAAAACCCCGGGTTCGTACCGGCCTTTACGGGTTGCGTGGCCGGCGTGGCTTTGGCGCCGGGCGATCAGCGCAATGTGAAGATCTACT
>DAISHW010000045.1:0-6358 GCA_036822295.1 Bdellovibrionales bacterium
TGAACTTCGCTTGCCTTTTAACTAGGCCGCATCTAAGTTTTTCGAACAGACGAAGGAGACCCCATGAAACGCCTTTTGACTCTTGTTACCGTTTTGACCGCTTCGGTTTTGCTCAGCGGTTGCAGCAGATGTAGCCAAACGCCGCCGCCCGAACCGCCCCCCGTGATGGACCCGTCGATGCCGCCTCCGGGAATGGAAGTTCCGGCCTCGGATACGGTTCCTGCGGAACCCGGCGCAGAGACTCCGCCGGCCACCGAAACCGAGTAACATTTTAATATCTATTGATGAAGTGGGGGACCTGCGCGGTCCCCATTTCTACAAATCTTTCGAACCTTTAACTTCCTGCATTATTGTTCGATGCGTGTGACGCAAGATTGACACATAGCCTTTTCTCGAACAATTTCATCCCACGCTTTCTATCAGACATAATCGTTTCTTTGAGGAGAAAAGTAATGATGAGCCGAGTTCGTCGTTTCAGCAGCTTGCTGTGGCTTCAGTCGCTGATGTTCACAGCGCTTCCCGCGTTTGCGAGTGAAGCGGATTTAAAAATGCCGGATTTGACCCGTGCCATGTCGTTCTTCGGAAGCGACGTACCGGGTACCACGATCCTGTGGGCGGGTGTCGGCGTTTGCGTGCTCGGCATGATTTTCGGTCTCTTCGAATTCATTCGCATCCGCAATCTTCCGGCTCACCAAAAGATGTTGAGCGTCTCGGATCTGATCTACGAAACCTGCAAGACCTATCTGCTGCAACAGGGTAAGTTCCTGATCGGTTTGCAGATCCTGATCGGCGCGGCGATGGTTTATTACTTCTACTTCTTGCGCCACATGGAGGCCGATCGCGTTTTACTCATCCTTTTGTGGTCGGTGCTCGGTATTTTGGGTTCTTACGGAGTCGCTTGGTTCGGCATCCGCATCAACACGTACGCCAACTCGCGCACGGCCTTCGCGTCGCTCAAAGGCGGCAACGGTTGGGATATCATGAGCATTCCGCTGCGCGCGGGCATGTCGATCGGCGTTTTGCTGATCTGCACGGAGTTGATCTTGATGCTCGCGATCCTTTTGATCGTGCCGGCGGATCTGGCGGGCGCCTGCTTCATCGGTTTCGCGATCGGTGAGTCGCTCGGCGCTTCGGCCCTGCGCGTGGCGGGCGGTATCTTCACGAAAATCGCCGACATCGGATCGGATTTGATGAAGATCGTCTTCAACATCAAAGAAGACGATGTGCGTAACCCGGGCGTGATCGCGGATTGCACGGGCGACAACGCCGGCGACTCGGTCGGGCCGACGGCGGACGGTTTCGAAACGTACGGCGTGACGGGCGTGGCCCTGATCTCGTTCATTTTGCTCGCGGTCGGTTTCGCGTTCACTCCGGAAGGCCAATTGGCTTTGCGCGAGGGCGGCACGGAGCTTCAGTCGCTGATGATCGTCTGGATCTTCGCGATGCGTATCGTGATGGTTCTGACTTCGATCGTTTCGTACTGGGTGAACGGCTTGATCACCAAGGGCATGTACGCGGGCCGACCGAAATTCAATTTCGAAGCGCCTTTGACGTTGCTCGTGTGGCTGACTTCGATCATTTCGATCGTCGTGACCTTCGTGATCTCGGACGGCTTGCTCGGACATATGGATGGCGGTCTGTGGTGGAAACTCTCGGTCATCATCTCGTGCGGTACTTTGGCCGGCGCTTTGATTCCCGAGTTCACCAAGGCGTTCACCAGCTCACACTCGCGCCACGTGGCCGAGATCGTGAATGCTTCGCGTGAGGGCGGCGCCTCATTAACCATTCTCTCCGGTCTCGTGGCCGGTAACTTCTCGGCTTTCTGGAAAGGCATCACGATCGTTGGTTTGATGTTCGCGGCCTTCTACACGTCGACTCTGGGGCTTGAAGCGTACATGGTTTATCCGGCGGTCTTCGCCTTCGGTCTTCTCGCGTTTGGTTTCTTAGGGATGGGTCCCGTGACGATCGCGGTCGATTCGTACGGTCCCGTGACGGACAACGCGCAGTCGGTTTTCGAACTTTCGCAGATCGAATCCGTTCCGGGTGCCGACATCCAAAAATCGTTCGGCTTCAAGCCGGATTTCGAAAAGGGCAAACACTTGCTCGAAGAGAACGACTCGGCGGGCAATACCTTCAAGGCGACCGCCAAGCCGGTGCTCGTCGGTACCGCGGTGATCGGCGCGACGACGATGATCTTCTCGATCATCTTGCTCTTGAAACTGCGTTTGGATCTGCTCGATCCGCGCGTGATGCTGGGGCTGATCACCGGCGGCGCGGTCGTTTACTGGTTCTGCGGCGCCTCGATGCAGGCTGTGACCACGGGCGCGTACCGCGCGGTGGAATACATCAAGAAGAACATCCGTCTTGATTCGGCTCAGGCCGCGTCGGTTGAAAAGTCCAAAGAGGTCGTGAAGATCTGCACGCAGTACGCGCAAAACGGTATGTTCAATATCTTCGGCGTTCTGTTCTCGTTCACTTTGGCGTTTGCGTGTTTCGATCCGACGTTCTTTGCCTCTTACCTGGTGTCGATCGCGGTCTTCGGTCTGTTCCAGGCGATGTTCATGGCGAATGCCGGCGGCGCTTGGGATAACTCGAAGAAATACGTCGAAGTCGATTTGCGCGAGAAGGGCACTAAGCTCCACGCCGCGACGGTGGTGGGTGATACGGTCGGTGACCCCTTCAAAGACACGTCGTCGGTGGCTCTGAATCCGATCATCAAATTCACGACGCTCTTTGGTCTGCTCGCGGTGGAAATCGCCGTCGAAGCCGAGCGCAACGTCGCACTCGGTATCGGCGTGGTGCTCTTCGCCATCGGCCTGATCTTCGTGTACCGCTCATTTTACTCGATGCGCATCAAGGTCTAAAAAAGGTTCACGGTATTTTCATGTATAACCGGTGCGTCATGGCCGGATATCCTGAAGTAAAGCCCCGCCGAAAGCGGGGCTTTTTAATTCACAATAGGTTCGCGGTATTTTCTTGGATAACCGGTGCGTCATTCCGGATGCTGAGCGAGCTTTCTATCATTGTTTTATTTATGTCTTCTTCGCCGCTCGCGGAGGCAGGCAGGCTCCGCTGGCCCACGACACCCGCGACCGGTGAGTTGGTCTTCGTGACGATCGAAGCCTATTCGTAAATCAAGGTCGGCGAGAATGAAAAGACAGGATCCCGGATTCGGCGCTGAGCTGAAGATAGTGGCCACGGGATCCTTCGAATTCGACCGCAAAATCTTGCGCGTCGGTTGCCCCCTGCCAAGCAGCGTCTTTCGCGCCGATCTTACCGTCCCCAAAGGGCAGCAAGCGCAGATTGCAGCCGATACCCTGGCGACCCTTCGCGCACTTCATGGAAAAATCAGCCGTCTCGAAAATCAGCCGCTCTTTCTGGGCGAAAGCGGTGAGCACGGTGTTCAAGCGAGGAGCTTGGCCGTATTCATTCACCATCACGATCACTTTCTCGGGGCGATGATAAACGGCGACGGAATCGGTGGACCCGTAAGCGGTGAGGGCGAACATCAAGGAAATCAGCATTCCTGCTTTTAAAGAAAACGCGCCGATCCAAGCAAGCTGGTTTTTGCTTCTGAAAACCAAATAGTCGGATCGGCGGATGATGGGCTTATCAGAGGCACCTAGTGAACCAAGAGACAGTGCTCGAAGCGCGTATTCGGTTTCAAGGATTGGCGCCCGGGATTCAGTATTCCGAGGCTTGAACGACCGTCGAGAACAAAGCGCAAGTCAAAAGCCGCGTTTGCGCAGCTCTTGCGCGTGAGGGCGGCGGGATCTCGAACCGATGCTGAAATGATGCGCGCAATTTTTGGAGCAGGTTTTCTGCTCGGAGCATTCTCCGCAGATCACCGTCTTGGTCCCGCACTGGGCGCAGGTGATCGGCATATTCGCGGGCTGTCCGCAATGGGGGCAGAGCTTGAAGTTTTTGGTCGGCTCAAGTTTTTGATCGACCGCCACGCGGTAATCGAAGACGAAGCATTCGCCGTCGAATTCCCGACCGGGAAACTGTTCAAGGTAATTCAAAATTCCACCCTCGAGCTGATGGACGTTGTCGAAGCCCTGCGCGTTCATTTCCAGAATGGCTTTTTCACAGCGAATGCCGCCCGTGCAGTACATCAGCACGCGCTTGTCTTTCGGAAACGCGGCTTTGGCAAGTGCCTGGGGAAAATCGCGGAACTCTTTGATGTCGAAATCCACGGCCGATTTGAATTTGCCGATCGCGACTTCGTAATCGTTGCGCGTGTCCAAAACAATCGTGTCGGGATCTTTGACGGCTTCGTCCCATTCGGCCGGCGTCAGATGGAAGTTCTTGGTGCGTTCAGGCACAAACCCCGGCTTGCCAATAGTGACGATTTCGTCTTTGACCTTGATGCGGAAGTAATGAAAGGGGTGGCGCGAGGCTTCAGATTCTTTAAAGGCGATGTCTTCGACACCCAGCCCCCCGCGCACCACGGATTTGATTTTCTCGAGAGCCTCTTGCGAGCCGCTCATCGTCGAGTTGATGCCCTCAGATCCGAGCAGACAAAGTCCGCGCACTCCGAGTGCCGCCGCCTCACGCTCCAAATTCGCTTGGAGCTTGGCGATCTGCTCGGCTCCGAGCGGGATAAAACGATAAAAGGCGATCACGTGCACGGACATAACTGGCGTTTAAGCGTTCTCCGGTTTGCGCATCATTTTGCGAACTTCGTCGGCGTGCTCGATCTCGGTGCGCACGAAAGAGCGCGCCATTTCTTCGAGCGCGATATCGCCGAGTTCGGCCGCGACTTGAACCAGATTCTTATACTGGATGATCGCCTCTTCCTCAAACTTCAGACTCTCTTCGAGCAACTGTTGCACGGTGTGAAGGTTAGATTCTTCAACCTTCGCCGCCACCATCGGGGGATGGCCGCCGAGCGAAGTGATCTTTTCGCCGACTTCGATCGCGTGGGCCATCGCCTCTTTCGCATTGTCGCGGAACCAAGCTTGGATCGGGATGCGGTTATAGCCCATGATCATGAACGAGTAGTGGAGGTAGCGGTTAATCCCGGAAATCTCAGCTTTATAGATATTGCCAAGGAGCTCTAGGGTTTGCTTGTCTTGGTAGGTCTTTTCAGCCATTTAGTACCTCTTTTCAATAAGCTTTCATTTGTCACAGCCAATCTAAGTGCGTGGGCTGCCCAGGGCAAGGAAATATGGTGATTTTGAAGACGGATCTCAGCTGTATTGAAATTGGTCCTGTTTTGTTTACTGATCGCGGTGGTGTTTCATCGGGTGAGTGATGCGGTTTATGGGATCGCTAAGAAGTACGGCGTGAAGATGTCTTGCAATGCGCCACACCAAAAACTCCACAACAAGACCCAGATCCGCCCAACGCCGAGGGATTGTCTCATCGCGCGACAGAAGTAAATAACTGTAAATACAATTGAATTTATAAATTATGATAGCCTGAAACATAATTTCATTTATTTGAATTGCGTTTCAAACATGCTGAATTGTATTTTAAGAGCATGTCAGCGAAAGTCAAAGGCCCCAAAACCGAGATCAGCTCCGAAGAGCTCAAAGCGAAGCTCGTCCAAGTCGCGCGGAAGCACTTTGCGATGCATGGCCTGAACGGCGCGAGTCTGAAAGACATCGCGGGTGAAGCGGATGTCGCAAACTCCCTGATCAATTATCACTTCAAGGATAAAGAGGGGCTTTTCCGCGCCTCGATCGAGCCGTTCGCGCGCATGCGGATGGAGGCGATCTCGCGACTCCTGAACGAAGCGCGCAACCTCGAAGAGTTCCGCCTGCGCATCGAGCTGTTCGTGGAAGAGATGCAGAACGCGGTGCTCGAAGACCAGCACAGCTTCGAAATCATCGACCGCGAACTGCGCGCCGAAAACGAAATCGTCGTTAAGATTTTCCAAGACACCATGCTGAACGCGTTCAAACACGTCGTTCAATTTTTCATGCAGGCCCAGAAGGACGGACTCGTGCGTGGCGATCTGGATCCGATGATCCTTTCGTCGATTCTGTTCACTTCGACCTGCGATGCGGTTCGCAAAGAGTTCTTGGCGAAGCGCTTTTTCAATATTTCATTTAGGGATGTGGAGTGGAGACGTAAATTCGCGCATCACATCGCCGCATTGTTCATCAAAGGGGTCATCAAGTGAAACGCCTGAACTTGCTCATCGCAATCTTTCCATTTGTCGCGATCCAAACGCTCGCGCAGGCCAAGCCTCCGCCGCCCGTGGCGAAGCTGTCGCCGGCATTGACGCTCAAGCAGTACCTGGAGCAGGTAAGGACGCAAAGCCCGGCGGGCCGCGCGCTCGTAGAAGCCGTGACGATGACCGAACTTAGACTCGAGGAGGCCGAAGTGCCCCTTAGCTCCGAGCTCTACG
>DAISHW010000045.1:6368-12435 GCA_036822295.1 Bdellovibrionales bacterium
ACGCCACTTACGGTTACGCGGACAGCCGCGACAACGCGCCCAACGCGTTCACCCCGCAGGCCACCAAGGGTGTTGAGTGGAAGGTCGGCGTGCGGGACAAGACTCAATGGGGTCTCGGCACGGACATCTACACGCGCACCACGCATACGACCTTGATTGGCGTGAACCGCGCGATCCTGCCGTTGACCGACTACTATGACTCCCCCGTGGGTATCGAGCTCACCCAGCGCTTGTGGCGCGACGGGTTTGGTTCCGCCACCCGCGCGGGCTTAAATGCCCAACGCGCGGCCAGCCGTTCGGCGTGGCTCAGAAATCGCTTCGAGCTCAAGAATCTGATGCTCCGGGCGGAAAACACGTACTGGTCGCTTGTTTCGCTCAACCAAATCGTGAAGCTGCAAGAAGAAAACGTCGCGCGCGCTAAAAAACTCATGGATTACATGCGCGGCCGCAGTCGCATGAAGCTGGTCGACGATGTCGATTCGCTCCAGGCGCAAGCGGCGCTCGAGTCGCGTGAACTCGAGTTGATGGCGTCCCTTGACGAGCGGGCGGTCACGATTCGCGCGTTCAACACGCTTCGTGGCGGGACGACCGACGACCTGGCGACACTTCCCGGACTACCGGCCGACGAGATTTTGCTGAAATCGGTTCGCGATCCCGCGCAGCGCATGAGCCGCGAGGACTTCAGCGCGATTTACCAAGACGCGCTGGCGATTGAAGGCAAGGCCCAATCCGATCAGTCACAGATCGCGCCGCAACTCGACCTGAAAGGCGGAGTCTTCGCCAACGCGCTCAACGCCGAAGCCGGTAAGGCTTACGACGGTCTTCAAGACGGCAAAAACCCGAATTGGTATGTCGGCGTCGCGTTCAGTATTCCGCTCGACTACTCGCTGCTGAATTCGATGCGGCGCTCGTACAAAGCTCAGCGCGCGTTGGCCGATCACCAGCGCGCCGCCGCCGAGTACCAAGAACAGCGCGTTTGGGACGACTTGAATAAACAAAGAGAAGAGGCTCAGCGGCGCTACCAAAAGGCCATTTCGGCCGAAGAGATCCAGACCACGGTGGTCAATCGCGAACGCCAACGCATGATGAACGGCCGCACGACCACGTTCCAACTCAACCAACAGGAAAACGCGCTGGCGGCGACGCAGATTCTTCGCGTGCGTTCGCAGCTTGCGTTGCTCGCGTCACACAATGTGCTCAAGCAGTTTGAGGTGCAGAAATGAACTTGCCGTTAATCTCCATCAAGAGACCGATCTTCGTTTCGTGTCTTTTGCTCCTGATATTGGTGCTCGGGATATTCGCGTTCAAGAAACTCCCGGTCGATCTTTTTCCGGATGTCACCTTCCCGGTCGTGACGGTGTCGACGCCGTACCCGGGGGCGGGTCCGAAAGAGGTCGAGATGCTTGTCTCGAAACCTCTTGAAGAAGAGATCGGCACGATCGCGGGCGTGAAGAACCTGCGCTCGCAGAACCTGGAAAGCATGTCGATGGTGATCGTCGAGTTCACGCTCGAAACCGACGTGAAGTACGCCGAGCAACAAGTGCGCGACAAAGTATCGAGCGCCCGCCGTAAACTTCCCGAGGACATCGACGAACCGGTCATTCGCCGCATCGATCCGGCCGATCAACCGATCTTGATGATGACTCTGGACGCCGACCTGCCCATGGGTCAGCACTTCGACTTGGCCTACGAAATCGTTCGCCCCAAGATCGAGCAGGTCAACCAAGTGGGGCTCGTCGAAGTCCTGGGCGGTCGCCAGCGCGAGATCCACGTCGAGCTCGACCGCGCGAAGCTCGCGCGCGCCGAACTCTCGGTCAGCGCCGTTTCGAACCGTTTGAAAGCCACGGGTCAAAATATTCCCGCGGGCTCGGTGAGCCGCGAGACCTCCGGTCAAGACATGGTCTTTCGCACCGTCGGCGAGTTTGAAAGCGTCAAAGCGATCAACGAAGCCGCGGTGAACTTCTTCGGGAACGAGCGCGCGATCCTTTTGAAAGACGTGGGCAAAGTCACCGACACGCTCGAGGACGCGAAAAGCTACACGTACCTGAACGGCAAAAGCACGCTCCTGCTTTACGTCTTCAAGCAAAGCGGCGCGAACACGGTCGCCGTCGCCGATGCCGTGAAAAAACAGGTCGAAAAGGTGAACGCGCAGCTCAAGGCCCAATATAAAGATGCGAATCCGGAGCTCAAGGTCGTCAGCAACCAGGCGCGCTACATCAGCTTGAACGTGCTCGACGTGCAGGAGTCGATCCTGATCGGCATCTTGCTCACGATCCTGGTCGTTTACTTCTTCTTGGGCAGCATGCGCTCGACGCTGATCACCGGAGTCGCGATTCCCGTGTCGTTGATCGGCGCCTTCGCGTTGATGGATGTCGCGGGCTTTTCGATCAACGTGATGAGCTTGCTCGCGTTTTCGCTCGCCGTCGGTTTGCTCATCGACGACGCGATCGTGGTGCGGGAAAACATCTTCCGGCACATGGAGATGGGCAAAGGCCCGCGCAAGGCCGCGCTTGAAGGCACGCTCGAGGTGACCATGGCGGTCATCGCGGTGACCCTCACGATCATCGCGGTGTTCATGCCGATCGGTTTTTTAAGCGGGGTGGTCGGACAGTTCTTCAAGCAGTTCGGGCTGACGGTCTGTTTCATCATGGCGATCAGCTTGTTCGACGCTTTGACCAACGCGCCGATGATGAGCGCGTACTTCGGGGGCGGGCATCCGAAAGAGCCAACCGAAGGCTTCATGTATTACGTTCGCACGCCCGTGCGCCTGTTCAACAAGATGCAAGACGGGCTCGAACGCCGTTACGAGAACTTCTTGACCTATATCTTGCGCCGCCCGTGGATCGCGCTGATCGGTACGCTCGTGGTCGTGGCTTCGAGCTGCGTGCCGCTCATGAAAGTGCCCAAGACGTTCTTGCCGACTCAAGACAGCGGTGAGTTCTCGGTCGGACTCGACATGAAGCCCGGCACGAGCCTGGAGAAGATGCGCGACACCGCGCTGGCCATCGACAAGGTCATTCACGAGAACAAAGAGGTCGTGAATTCGGTTCTGACCGTCGGCTCTAGGATCGGCGAAAAGAACAAAGCGGAATTCTACATCTTCCTGACTCCGTTCGGCCAGCGCACCTTAAGCACTTCGGACGTGAAGGCGCAGATGCGCGCGGCGCTCAAGAAATTCCCCGAAGCCAACCCGAAAGTGAAGGACATCGATTACGTCGGCGGCGGCGTACGGCCGTTCACGATGAACATCTCGGGCCAAGATTTGGACCAGATCGAAGGCATCGCCATGAAGGTGCTCGAGCGGCTTCGCAATCACCCGGCCTTGCTCGACGTGGATACGAGTTTCCGCCCCGGTAAACCGGAGTACCAAGTTGAGGTCGATCTGAACGCGGCCCAACGGCTCGGTATCAGCTCCAGCGAAGTCGGCCGCGAACTGCGCGCGCAGGTCGAGGGGGAAACGCCCGCCGTCTTCCGCGAGAAAGGCCTGGAATACGACATTCGCGTGCGCTTGAAACCTGAGCAACGCGACTTGGAAAAGGGCTTCAACTCGATCCTGGTTCCCAACATGAACCAACGCATGGTCGACTTGAAATCGGTGGCGAAAGCCTCGGCGACGACCGGACCCGCGAGCATCGATCGCGAAAACCGCGGTCGCTACATTTCGATCTCGGCGGACTTGACGCCGGGCGGGCCGGGCATGGGCGGCGTGATCCAGGATTTGAACAAGATGCTGGGGGCCGGCGGTGAACTCGAGCTTCCGGCGGGCGTCACGTATCGCTTCGTCGGTCAGGCCGAGAACTTCCAAGAGCTGATGACCAGCATGATGATCGCGGCGCTGCTCGGGCTGATCTTCATCTACTTGGTGTTGTCGTCGCTCTATGAGTCGTTTTTCACGCCGATCACGATCATGATCGTGATTCCGCTGGCGACTTGCGGAGCGTTCTTCGCCCTGTTCATCGGGAACAAGTCGCTCGATTTGTATTCGATGATCGGCTGTATCATGTTGATGGGCCTTGCGACCAAGAACTCGATCATCTTGATCGACTACATCAGCCAGCTGCGCGAGCAGGGTAAGGACATGACCACGGCGATCATCGAAGCCGGTCGCGTGCGTTTGCGGCCGATCTTGATGACGAGTTTGGCGCTCATCGCGGGCATGGTGCCGGTGGCGATCGGTCTGAACGAAGTCTCGAATCAACGGACGTCGCTCGGTACCGCGGTTATCGGCGGCGTGATCAGTTCGACCTTGCTGACCTTGATCGTGATCCCGGCCATCTTCACTTACATGGAGAAGCTGCGCGGGTTGCTGTTAAGAGTGGGCGGCAAGATCGTCACTCACGACGTCGAGGATCTCACTCACGCCAATAATGGCAATTATAACCGCCGGGATTCTTCTTCAGGTAATCTTGGTGATAACTCTCCGCCGAGTAAAACTCTTTAAGCGGCTCAATCGTCGTGACCACGGGGCGTTTCCAGCGCCCCGATCGGTTCTCTGCCGCGATCGCGGCTTCCGCTTCCGCCTTCTCTTCCGGCGAACTCACGAAAATCGTCGAACGGTATTGAGTGCCGACGTCGTTGCCTTGCCGGTTCAAAGTCGTCGGGTCGTGCATGCGAAAGAACATTTCAAGCAACGCGCGGTACGTGATCTGCTCCGGCGAGTAATCGATCTTGATCGCTTCGGCATGACCGGTGTCGCCGAGTTTCACCGTTTCATAAACGGGATTCCGAGTCGCGCCGCCGGTGTAACCGACCTCGGTGTTCTTGACGCCCGGAATACCGCGCAGCAGCTCTTCGACTCCCCAGAAACAGCCGCCCGCGAGCACGACGGTCTTCAGATGATCTGTCATGACGTCACCCCCTTTTCAGCGGGTGATTCTATGGTCGTTTCCTTCGAGCGTCCACGCCGCATTCGCCACGTACACCGCGACTTCCGCGTTCATTCCGACGACGGACTGTTGAAAATCCGGAGTCAGCGCTCCGACTTCAAGTTCCGTCAAGGCGGCGTCGACGATATTGAGTTCGCCCGAGACATGGCCGATCGCGGTCATGAATACCGGTTGTTCATTCGCAAAGATGGTGGAGCTTTCACCGATTTCAATCGCGCCAATCGAGGTCAGGTTCAAACCGTTCGCCGTGATTTCGATGTTCGCCGGAATGACAAGGGCGTTGTCTTCACAGTACACGCTGGTCGGCTCCGTGAACTCGATTTTACCGTCGACGACAAACTCACTAAGATCGCAAGAGTGAATCTCCGTAAGGGCCATCGCCAGGGGACTCGCCAGGACTAAAAGGGTTAGAATCAAGGTTCGTAAAAGCATCCATACTCCGCGAAACCGGTTATGACTATATGCGTTATACAGGAATTGGGGCGCTCCCACAAGATGGAAAATGCCATTCTTCGGCACCGGCGCATGTAAAAAATTCACGAGTCTAGCGTGCGTGGGGTGGATCCGGCATTTTATAGATCAGATAGGCGGCTTCATCCTCGGCCACGATCTTCCATTCCGGGATCGGCGAGAGAATGCGATGCATTTCGCGGTAGCCGTTGAATTTGTCGACCAGCAACATCGTCCAACCGTATTTGTCGGCCAGTTCCAAGAAACGTTCGCGCGTCCCCAGCGCGCCCATCACATCGCCTTTATAGAATTGCATGTCGGTGACGAAGCCATGATGAAAGATCGGGCGAATGCCGTTCCAAACCAGCGCGCTTCCGAAGTCGTGCGAATTGTAGAGCCGGCCGGGAATGGGCCGCTGCTTTAAAAATTCGATGGTCGTCGAGGGAAAGAACTTGGGATCGAGTCCCAAGCGCGGCAGCCGCTGGCCCGAGGAGCTCATATAGCCGAAAGTCAGGTTCTTCGCCGCGACCGCGAAAAGCAGAATCGCGATTCCCCGGCGCAGCCACGGTCTATCAAGTCGGACGCGCGTGAGCTCGGCATAGGGCTTGATGCAGATCAAAAGCAGAAGGGAAGACCAGGGCACGAAGCGAACGGTTTGAGCGCTGAGCGCGAAGGCGATCAACGCGAAGACCGCGCCGAGCGTTTTCAGCGCCCGGGCTCGAAGCAACAGA
>DAISHW010000046.1:0-10326 GCA_036822295.1 Bdellovibrionales bacterium
GCTCGGACCCATCAGGTCCTGGTAGCCGCCCTTTTTCTTCCCCTTGCGCGTGCCGAGCAAGAGCCAACTCACGCCGACCACGGGGAGTGTCACCGCCAAAACCACCGGCGCGATCACGAACCAAGGCAATTGATAGCCATAGGATTTCACGGGGTCGAACAAGAACAGGCTTCCGAGCACGAACGACGCGACCCCGCCGATGCCCAAGACGCCGAAGGTCGGCAAAAACATCTCGGCGATCAACAGCGCGATGCCCAGGAAAATCAAAAGCAATCCTCCCCATTCGACGTCGAGCCGGTGCAGGGCGATCAACGCGACGACCAGCCCCACTCCGCCAATCACGCCGGCGACCATGGTTCCCGGATGGGTGATCTCGAAATACAAAAGCGCCAGGCTTCCCATGAGTATCAGGTACGCGAGTTGCGGGTCGGTGAAGAGCGAGAGCGTTTTGTAACGCGCGTCGAGCTCGAACACCTTGACAGTGCCGGTTTCGACTTTTCCTTCTTGGTTGGCGCTGAATTTGACTTTGCGACCCTCGGCGAATTTCAGGAATTCCTCCTTCGTGTCGCCGACGTGATCGATGGCCTTGAGCTTCAACGCGTCTTCGGCGGTCACGGCTTTCGCCTCTAAAATAATGTCCTGACCGAACTTATCGCTGCGGCCGCGCAGGCGCGTGAGCGATTCGAGCCAGCTGCGCGTGTCGTTCATGATTTTCTGGCGCAGGTCCTTCGGAAGCTCGCCCTGACTCGAGATCGGGGTCGCGGCCCCCAAGTTCGTGCCTTTGAGCGCGCCGTTCACATGACAGGCTTGCAAAATGATCGCGCCGGCGCTGCCCGCCCGGCCGCCGCTGGGGCTGACCAGGCAAAGATAGGCGCGCTTGGAATTTAAGATCTGCTCGACCGCGATGCGGGTGCTTTCCAAACTCCCGCCCGGAGTGTTCACGAGAAGCAAGGTCGAAGCGCAACCTTCACGCGCGGCATAGTCATCGGCGCGTTTGAGTAGATCGACCGTGGCCGGGCCGATGACGTCGACGACCGGCACCTCGAGCGTGCAGGCCGCGTCGGCGGCCAGCGGTAAAAGGAGTGAGAATAAGAAGCCTGCGAGCCAGATTCTCATCCCTGCTCTTTCGCGAACAATTGCAAAAGACCCCAAGCTTGTTTTTTGAAGGCGGCGCCCTCGCGCGAGACCATCTGCTCAAGCGACGGCAATCGCCACCATACGCAATCTTCTTGAGCGTCGCGGGCCGCGCCACCAAAGAACATCAGAGCGTGCGAAGCGCGCAAGTCCGCGGGCAGGGTCGTTGGATCCTCGATCTCGACGTGCAAATAACGCGTGAGCTTTACGCTGCCCAAAATCTTACCGAGTAGCTCGTGCTCAGCGGTTCCCAATTTCGGCGTGACGACGGCGACCGGCGGGCCGCCGGTTTCCGCTTCGGCAGCATCCAATGGCGCCACCGAAAAGTAGCCGACCGAAGCTCCTAAAACGTCCTCTAGATATTGTATTTGCGCGTCGGTGAACATAAGCCCGACCAATGTAAGAATCTGGAGCTGGACGGTCATCCAAATTCGGCCGCTGCGATGCAGAATGTCTCAAGTTGAGACGCATTCGCCCCGAATAGCTCCTTGTAGCAACAAGGAGGATTCCAGGATGGATTCCAAAGGCAACAACAAGTCAAAAGTCGTGGCCACGATCGATGTGAACATCCAGTGGCCGACCAAGCGCGATTGGCTCGAAGAGTCCGTCGACGATCATCTGAACTGCGTCCTTTGCGGCGGAGCGATGAACTTCTCGCACAAAACGGATTTTATCGCCGGCAAAGTTTCCGAGGAAGCCCACTGCCCGAGCTGCCACGTCAAGAATCGCAACAGCGAATACGTGCTCCAGTAATTTAGGCCGTGCCAAAAGCGTCGAATCCTTCGGCGCTAAGAAGTATCACGTGAAAATGATGGAGTTCGCGAACGTCCGCCCGCGCCCCGCCCGCCGCCCCCGCCCCGGTACGATCCGTGCAATACCCTGCCGGCGAATGCTCTCTCTCAAATCCTCGCGCCCTTGGGCGACCATTTTCGTCCTGCTTTTGACCATTTCGGTCCATGGGCTCAGCCATGCCGATTGGGGACCTGGCGCCATTCGGAAGATCGACAATGAGTTCAAGGAAATGCCGGCATTTGGACTCGAGATCTCACTGACAAAGTGCCAACAGGCTTACCCGTTTCATCGGATCATCCTGCGCCCTGTGCGTATGCCCGATGGAGTGCATGACCTCAAACTCTTCACGTACATGCATAAGGCGTTCGACGCGCGAAAGAAATCCATCGTGTTTGTCGACGGCGGCCCCGGCGGAATCCTAGGTAAGGACAATCTTGAACGCACGGCCCAAACGTATTCGGACTATAACGTGATCTTCTTCCACGCCCGCGGTGCGGGTTGCAGCGCGCTTTCGTCCCGAGACATGCAGATGGACCAGGCGCTAACAACCTGGAATCAAGTCGAGGACCTCGAGGCGATTCGAAAAAAATGGAACATCGACGCGTGGCACGCGATCTATGGCTACTCATACGGAACTCGCCTGGCACGACTCTATGCCCACGACTACCCCCAAAAAGTAAGACAGTTGGTCCTAGAGGGCCTGGATGAAGACTATGCGCTGACCAATGAACAAATCATCGACTTCATGATTTATCGAATGTCTAAGACCTATTCTGAAAGCGCGGATTTGCGCCGCGACATCTCTGCCGGAACATTTTTGAAGTTCCTCGAGAGATTCAAACATGAAGCTCGAGCCCTCGACCTCAGTTACGGGTTTTGGAATATCCTATACTGGAAAGCCTATCTGAGTTACCTGAGCCACCCCGACAACAACCGCACCCGATTCAGCAAGAACGCCCTTATCGCCCTTTTTGCCAACTTTTACTCCGGTGAGGGGGAAAAATTCAGCAACTCCATCTACTACCTCGCGTTTTCGCTCGGCATGATCCGGTTGAACAAAGACTGGATCGCTCAATATGAAACTAAAATGCGCGATACCGAAAAATATATTTTTGCGACCACCAACCCGGGTTACGAAGACGACGCGCTCGCGGGTGGCGGGATCAGTTTCCGCTCATTCCTGGCGCGGATACGGCACGACTCCCAAGGACGCCCCCAGAACCAATGCGCTTCCGTACCGATGTTACTGATCAACGGAAGCCTGGACATGGCAACGCCCATGGCTTTCGTGGACCACTACTTCGCGAATCGCGAATGCGCCAGTGGCCGTAACATGGTCGTGGAGATCGAGGGCGGCGGCCACACTTCAGATATGAAATGCATATCCCAATTCGTGCTTGAAACTTTAAATGACGTCCCGAATCCCAACACATTGAAAACTTGCGAACGAAAAGCCACCGTGAAATTTTACGGACCCTACGGACTAGGCCCCCGGTGAACGCCCCGCGCCTGACGGCTCTTGCCATGCTTTTACTCCTAACCATTTCGGCGTGGGCACCGAACGCATGCGGGCCGGTCTTCCCAGAGTTTTGCTACTCTTCCTCGCCCGTCTCGCCGAGCTGTAAAAGCACGCGTTCGGCGATCACGCGATTCATGCCGGGCACTTCGGTCAGCGCGTCGATCGGCGCCTTCTTGATCTCTTCAATCGAACCGAAAGTTTTCAAGAGGGCTTTCTTGCGTTTCTCGCCGAGCCCCACGATATCGTCGAGAACGCTGGCGAGCGTGCGATCGCCGCGCAGTTTACGGTGATAGGTGATCGCGAAGCGATGCGCTTCATCGCGCAGACCCACCAGAATATGATAGGCCTCGGAATTCTGCGGGAACAGCACGGGGTTCTGCCGGCCCGGCAGGAAGAAACGCTCGGAACTGGATATGACTTCCTGATCGTGGAATTCACCGAGTGTACGCGCCTTGGCCATGCCGATCACGCACAGATCGGGACGGCCGATTTCTTTGAGCGCCTCGACCGCCATGTTGAGTTGCCCCTTGCCGCCGTCCACCACGATAAGATCGGGATCCTCCCATTCGGTGTGCTTGAAGCGGCGGTTCAAAACTTCGCGCATGCTGGCGAAGTCGTTGGCGCCCTCGACGGTCTTGATCTTGTAGCGCTTGTAATCGTCTTTGCGCGGAAGCCCGTCTTCGAACACCACTTGGCTCGCGACACTGTCGGTGCCCTGGAAGTTCGAGATGTCGTAGCATTCCATCCGGCGCGGCGGCGCCTTCAACCCGAACTTCTGCTGGATTTGCTCGAGCCCCTTTTGCTGTTGGTCGGCTTTGGAGACCGCGTCTTGGAAATGGCTCTTGGCGTTGGTCATCGCGAGATCCATGAGCTTCTTGCCCTCGGTCCCCGTGCCCAAAATGATATTGGCCTTCTTGTTCTGCCGCTCGATAAACACGGCTTGCAACAGCTTGATCATGTCGAAGCCCAGATCGACCGGCAGGATGATCTCGTCCGGGATGATGTTTTCCGAATAGAACTGGTTCAGGAACGAGGTCAGCCAATCTTTGATCTCTTCGCCCTGGCCGGTGAAATCAAAGCGCGCCATGAAATGCGGGCGCGAGCCGATCACGCGGCCGCCCCGCACGTGCACCGTTTCGATCAGCGTGCCGCGCTCGTCGCCGACGAACGCGATCACGTCTTGGTCCATTTCTTTGTTCAGGGTCACGACCGTCTGGCGCTCCCAGATCCGCTCGATCGCCGCGATCGAATCGCGTAAGCGCGCCGCGTACTCGAAACGCTCCTCGCCCGCCGCGTTTTTCATCCGGCCGGTCAGATCTTTCAGAATCCTGGTGTTGCGGCCTTTCAAGAAACTCACGCACGATTCGATGTCGTTCCGATAGGCCTCTTTCCGGACCATCTTCACGCACGGAGCCGTGCACTGCCCGATCTGGTGAGAGATGCAGGGCCGGGTACGGGTTTTAAAAAAGCTGTCCGTGCAATCGCGGATCTTGAACGTGCGATTCAGAAAGCGAATCGTCTCGCGCACCGACAAGCCCGAAGCGTACGGCCCGAAATACATCGCTCCGTCATTGGTCACCCGGCGCGCCAGATAAAAGCGCGGGAAGTCGTGCTCAAGCCCGATGCGAATGTACGGATAGGCCTTGTCGTCCTTAAGGCGAATATTGTAACGCGGACGGTGCTTCTTGATCAGCGAGGCTTCGAGCAAAAACGCTTCAACCTCGGTCTTCGTCAAAATGTAATCGATCGCGACCACATTCATCATCAGGTACTTGGTTTTCAGGGAATGGTCCGCGCGTGCGCCCAGATACGAGCGCACGCGGTTTCTGAGGGCCTTGGCCTTACCGACGTAAACGACTTTGTCTTTGCCGTTCTTCATCAGGTAGACGCCGGGCTCCAAGGGGAACTGAGCGACCTTTTCCCTAAGATCGTCCAGCGCGGGGTTCATTATTTATCCCCCGTCGTCTTTCCGGTCAGGGTTTGATCGAACGCCCGATCGACCTCACCCGCGTGCAGCGAGAGATCGAGGACCTCCAGGCGCTTCACCTCGTCGCGAATTTTCGCGGCCTCCTCGAACTCCAGATTGTCCGAGGCCTTCTTCATCTGCTTACGCAGGCGCGCGATCTGCACGGTGATCTTCTTCGGATCCTCGGAATAGGTCTGAATGCTTTCGCGCAAGACCATGTTCTTTTGTTTCGCGTCCTTGGTGACGACTTCCATTCCGTAAAGATCGCTCAAGCCGTCGGACACGCGTTTGGCCACCGATTTGGGCACGATGCCGTGCTCCTTGTTGTGGGCGGCTTGAATGCCGCGGCGGCGATTGGTCTCGTCAATCGCTTTCTTCATCGAGTCGGTCCTCACATCGGCGTACATCAACACTTTGCCGTTCAGGTTGCGCGCCGCGCGGCCGATGGTCTGGATCAGCGAGCGCGGCGAACGTAAAAACCCCTCTTTGTCCGCGTCGGTGATCGCGACGAGCGACACTTCGGGTATATCCAAACCCTCGCGCAACAGGTTGATCCCGATCAGTACGTCGAAAATCCCCAGGCGCAGATCGCGGATGATCTCGGTCCGCTCCAGAGTCACGATATCGCTATGCAGGTATTTCACTTTGACGCCCAGGCCCTCGTAGTAATAGGTCAGATCCTCGGCCGTGCGTTTGGTGAGCGTCGTGATCAGCACGCGCTCTTTCTTGGCCGCGCGGGCGCGGATCTCGCCGAGCAGATCGTCGACCTGGTGTTTGACCGGACGCACTTCGATCTCCGGATCGACAAGGCCCGTGGGCCGGATGATCTGCTCGACCACCACGCCTTCGGATTTCTGCAACTCGTATTCCCCGGGCGTGGCCGATACGTAGACGACCTTGTCGACCAGGCCTTCGAACTCCTGGAAATTGAGGGGCCGGTTATCCAGGGCAGACGGCAGGCGGAACCCGTACTCCACCAAGTTCATCTTGCGCGCGCGATCGCCGCGGTACATCCCGCCGATTTGCGGAACGGTCACGTGGCTCTCGTCGATAAAGCATAAGAACTCATCGGGAAAATATTCAATCAGCGTCGGGGGCGGCTCACCCGGAGCCCGGCCCGTGAAGTGACGCGAGTAATTCTCGATACCCGGGCAGGTGCCCATCTCTTGAATCATCTCGAGATCCCAGCTCGTGCGTTGCTCGATCCGCTCGCGCTCGATGTATTTCATATTGGTCTGTAGCTCGTTGATCCGCTCCCGCAGCTCCGTGCGAATCGTTTCGACCGCGACGCGATTGCGGTCCTCGGAACTGACGTAGTGACTGCCCGGATAGACCGCGACCTGATCCAGCTCTTCGAGCACTTTGCCGCGCAACGGATCGACCCAGGACAACCGGTCCACGTAATCGCCGAAGAACTCGACGCGGATGGCGCGATCTTCCTCGTAAGGCGGGAACACCTCCACCACGTCGCCGCGCACGCGAAACGTACCGCGCGTGAAATCGATGTCGTTGCGCTTGTATTGAATGCGCACGAGCTCGCGCAGGAAAATATCGCGGCGGATCTCTTTATTGGCCACGATCTGCATCATCATGCCCTCGTACGCCTCGGGCGAACCCAAACCGTAAATGCAGCTGACGCTCGACACGATGATCACGTCGCGACGGTCAAAGAGCGAGCGCGTGGCCGAGTGGCGCATGCGATCGATCTGCTCGTTGATGGCCGAATCCTTCTCGATGTAGGTGTCGCTCGAGGGTATGTAGGCCTCGGGCTGATAATAATCGTAGTAGCTGACGAAATACTCGACCGCGTTTTCCGGGAACAGTTCCTTGAACTCGGCGAAGAGCTGCGCCGCGAGCGTCTTGTTCGGCGCCAAAATCAACGCCGGCAGATTCAGCTCGTTGATCGTTTGCGCCATGGTGAACGTCTTCCCCGACCCGGTCACGCCGAGCAGGGTTTGATGCCGCAACCCCCGACGGATGTTGTCCGTCAGGTCTTTGATCGCCTTGGGCTGATCGCCCGCGGGCTTGAACTCGGTGCGCAGCTTGAATTTTCCGTGCGGCGCCCGAATGGCTTTCAGACTCATTTAGCGACTTCCCACTCACTTCCCTGAGGTGAATCCTGCACCGATATGCCCATCGTTTGCAGGCGCCCGCGCAGCTCATCGGACTTGGCGAAATCCTTCGCCGCCCGCGCCGCCGATCTTTCCCCGACGATGCGATCGATCTCCGCCCGCTCCAGATTCTTCTGCTTGAGCAGCATATCATCGAGGTATCTCAGGAACTCTTGCGGAGGCTCCGCGAACAAGCTCGACAGGTTGCCGAGCCAGGCGGTCCATTGCAAGAGGGCTTTGGACACGGCGGCTTTCTTCGGCGTCACCGGTCCCGGCGTGCGGACGGTGTTGTTGAAGGCACGTATGATCTCAAACAAACGCGCCAACGCTTCCGGCGTGTTGAAATCGTCGTCGAGCGCGGCCTCGACTCCCGCCTTCGTGTCGTTTAAGAGCTTTTCGGAATCCCCGGGCCGCTTCGGGTCAGCCGGGGCCCCCGCAGCCTTCTCCGCCAGCGCGAGCGCGGAATAAATGCGGGCTAGCGAGGCGATCACGTTCTCGATCGACGCCGGCGAAAAGTCCAGGAGACTGCGGTAATGCGCGGACAGCATCAGGTATTTGAAAATTTCCGGATGATACTCCTGAAGGAACGAGCGCGCCGTGCGCACGTTGCCGAGCGATTTCGACATCTTCTGCGAGCCGAAGTTCAGCATGTTGTTGTGCATCCAGTACCGGGCGAACGTCTCGCCGCTGGCGCCTTCGGACTGCGCCACTTCGTTTTCATGGTGGGGGAAAATCAAGTCGAGCCCGCCGCCGTGGATGTCGATGCTCTCCCCCAAAAGCTCGCGCGCCATCGCCGAGCACTCGATGTGCCAACCGGGACGGCCCCGGCCCCAGGGCGAATCCCATGACGGCTCGCCCGGCTTCGACGCTTTCCACAGCGCGAAATCGGCCGGATGTTTCTTGCGGGCGTCGACGTCGATGCGCACGCCGCTTTCCAGATCGTCCAAGTTTTTTCTAGAGAGCTTCCCGTATTCCGGGAACTGATGCACGTCGAAGTACACGTCACCGTCGACCGCATAGGCCTTGCCCTTGGCGATCAGCGTTTCGACCAGCCGGATGATCGGATTCATGTACTCGGTCACGCGCGGATTGGCCGAATGTTTCTTGAGTTTGAGCGAATTGAAATCCTTTTCGAACTCGGCGATGAAGCGCTCCGAGATTTCGCGGGAGTCGACTTTATCGGCCTGGGCCCGCGTGATGATCTTGTCGTCGACGTCGGTGTAATTGTAGACGAACGTCACCTTGTAGCCGCGATACTCGAACCAGTTGCGCACCAGATTGAAGAAGATCGCGCCGCGGAAGTTTCCGACGTGCAGAAAATCGTAAACGGTGGGACCGCAGACGTACATTTTCACCTCGCCGGGCGTGAGCGGCTCAAACTCTTCCTTCTTATGCGACTGTGAATTGTAAATCTGGATTTTCATGTCCCTACCCTTTCATCTGGCTCAAAACATCGTTGGCGCGCTGAACGAGTGTCCGCTTATGCAAGAGCGGCACGAGCATCTTCAACTCCGTTCCCTGCGGCTTACCGATCACCGCCACGCGGATCGGCATGAACAGGTGCTTGCCCTTCACGTTCTGCGCGTCTTTGATCCCGTCTTGCAATTTCAAGAACTGCTCTTCGCTCAAGTAATCGGAGCTCGAGTTTTCGACGCCTGTCTTCCACGCTTCCACCACCTGGCGCGTGCTCGGCCAAGTCAGCGCTTCGGCGCTCTCCGGCGCCACGGCCAAAGTGCCTTCCGCCAAAGGACGGAACAGTTCGACCGCGTCTTTGAGCGTATTCATGCTGGTTTTAAGGGCGGCGAGCGCGCGCGAGCGCCACTCTTTGTCGGCCGGGAATTTCAGTCCCGCCGCGGTCAAGAAAGGCTCCACCCGCCGCCAAAGCTCTTCATCGCCGAGCGCGCGCAAGTGAGTCGCGTTCACCCACGACAATTTCGTTTCATCAAACACGGCCGGCGAGGAATTCAAACGCTCATAGCCGAACTGGGCGATGAGCTGCTCCATCGACAAGATTTCGAGCGCCTCGGGCGAACTCCAACCGAGCAACGCGATGAAGTTGTTGAGCGCCTCGGGCAGGTAGCCGTTCTCGTTGTACTCATGGCAGCTGGTGGCGCCGTGGCGCTTCGAAAGCTTCTGCCGGTCCGCGCCCAAGATGATCGAGAGGTGACCGAACTTCGGCATCTCGTAATGGAAAGCCTCATAAAGCATCATTTGGCGGAGTGAATTGCTCAAATGCTCCTCGGCGCGGAACACGTGCGTGATCTTCATCAGCGCATCGTCGATCGCGCAGCAGAAATTATAAACCGGCATGCCGCCCGTTCGGAGCAAAACGAAATCGCCGACCATGTCCGAGGGAAACCGCACCTGGCCACGCACCAGATCTTCGAGCACGTATTCTTTTGTTTCGACGACTTTGAAGCGGACCGCGGCGCCTTCGCCCTTGGCCAAACGTTCCTTGGCCTTCTCGAGCGGCCAATCGCGGTACGGCGAATTCACTTGCGGCGGACGACCGGCCTTCAGCGATTCCGCGCGCTGCGCTTCGATTTCGGCGTCGGTCATGAAGCAGTAATAGGCTTTGCCTTCCTCGAGCAGACGATCCGCGTGTTCTTTGTAAATTTCCAAACGACGCGACTGCCGGTAAGGACCGTAGGCTCCGACATCGATCAGCGTCTTCGCGTCGGGGCCTTCATCCCATTTCAAACCGAGCCATGCCAGATCGTCGATTTGCATGCGCATCGACTCTTCCGTCGAGCGCGCTTGGTCGGTGTCTTCGATTCTTAAAATGAACTTGCCGTTGTGGCGTT
>DAISHW010000046.1:10336-12344 GCA_036822295.1 Bdellovibrionales bacterium
TTGTAGAGCGCGGTGCGGGCCCCACCGACGTGCAGGTAACCGGTCGGCGATGGCGCGAAGCGCACGCGAATTTCATGGCTGGACATAAAGACCTCTCATAAGGGCCCGGAATCAGGCGAGCCCTTAAATAAGCGATCTTATACTAATTTTTCAGAGATTGAAAATGGCGCGCACTTCGTCTTGAGACTTTAGCTCTTCGGTGCTGGTGGCGAGCGAAAGTTCACGCAAGAGCAGCGAGCGGGCCGAATCGAGCATCTTGCGCTCGCCGAAGCTCAGTTCTTTTTCGACTTTCAAAACGAAAAGATCGCGCAAAACCTCGGCGATTTGGTAGACCGAGCCGGTTTTGATTTTTTCCATGTATTCGCGGTACCGGCGGTTCCAGGTCTGGTTGTCGATCTTGACGTTGGTTTCCTGAAGGATTTCGATAACCTTCTTGGCTTCGTCCCGAGAAATGATCGGGCGAAGTCCCACCGCTTCGGCATTGTTCTTCGGCACCATGATCTTCATGCCCGAATCCAAAATGTTGATGCTGTAGAACGTGTGTTTGGTGCCGAGGATTTCCTTCACCTCAATGGCCGAGACTTTGCCAACGCCGTGACCCGGATACACCGCATTGTCTCCCACTTTGAAAGAAACCATCACAAGACCTCCCACTTTCCCTATTCCCGTTTTGTTAGGCGTCCGCCCGCGGGAGTCGTTGATTTATCATTTATGACACGGATAATCAATTGGCGCTGGACCCGAATGACGTTTTTCGACGAGTGTCGAGTAATTTTTTCAAAGATTTCAACCCACCCAAGTCTTGATCAGGTCGTTAAATCGCTGCTTTAAGGCCAAATGGTCGGGCGCGCCGATGTCCGGATCCTTGGCGATCAGGGCGAACGCCGCTTCGCGGGCCTCTTGAAGAA
Organism: Bdellovibrionales bacterium; assembly: GCA_036822295.1. Classification (GTDB taxonomy): domain Bacteria; phylum Bdellovibrionota; class Bdellovibrionia; order Bdellovibrionales; family UBA1609; genus JALHOQ01. The sequence goes on from DAISHW010000046.1 coordinate 11,245, forward strand.
GCCGAACATCGCGGACCAGGTTCGCGATTTTGAATCCCGGCAATCCGCTTTGCCGCGTGCCCAGGAATTCCCCCGGGCCGCGCATCTCCAAGTCGGCCTCCGAGATTTTGAATCCGTCCGTGGTTTGCTCCATGATTTCGGCGCGCCGGGCGGCTTCTTCTGAGAGCGCGAAGCCGAGCATCAAAATGCAATAACTTTTATATGCTCCCCGCCCCACGCGCCCGCGCAGCTGGTGGAGCTGCGAGAGGCCGAAACGCTCGGCATGTTCGATGAGCATGATGTTGGCGTTGGGCACGTCGACGCCGACTTCGATCACGGTCGTGGAGACGAGCACTTGGATTTCCCCCCGGCGGAAGGCCTCCATCGTGTCGTCTTTTTCCCGCGGCTTCATCCGGCCGTGCAAAAGCCCCACGTTGAATTCGGCGAAATCTATTTTGATTTTCTCGTATTCCTCGAGCGCGTTTTTCAAGTCCATGCTCTCGGACTCCTCGATCAGCGGATAGACTATGTAAGCCTGGCGGCCCTTGGCCAAATGCTCGCGGATGAACCCCATCACCTGAGCGCGTTTGGACTGAAACGTCTTGCGCGTGACGACGGGTTGGCGGCCCTTCGGCATTTCGTCGATGATCGATACGTCGAGATCGCCGTACACGGTCATCGCGAGCGTCCTGGGAATCGGCGTCGCGGTCATCACCAGAAAGTGCGGCGACATGCCTTTTTGCTTGAGCTTGTTGCGTTGCTCGACGCCGAAACGGTGTTGTTCGTCCACGATCACCAGGCCTAAGTTACGGAACTCGACGTCGTCTTGAATCAACGCGTGCGTGCCGATCGCCAGATGAATCGCGCCGGATTTCAGACCTTCGAGAATGCGCTCGCGCTCTTTGCCCTTCACTTGGCTGGTCAGGAACGCGACTTTCACTCCAAGAGGCTCGAGCCGGCGTTTGGAGTTTTGATAGTGTTGTTCGGCCAGAATCTCAGTCGGCACCATGAGCGCGGTTTGGACTTGGGCCTCGGCCGCGAACGCCGCCGCCAGCAGCGCGACCAGCGTTTTGCCGCTGCCAACGTCGCCTTGCACGAGTCGGTGCATGGGATGTGGCTTG
>DAISHW010000047.1:0-10533 GCA_036822295.1 Bdellovibrionales bacterium
TTTTGGACGGCGCGGAGTGCGAGGCTTACGCCGGGTCTTTGGAAAAAATGACCGACGAGTTCGAGCGCTTCCTGGTCGACAATGAAGACGTGTTCCGCGTGCCGGAAGGCGAGGTCTCGCGTTCGGTGGAAATTCCGCTCGATAGGCTGACGGCGCTGCTTAAAGAACTGCGGTCGATTCCCGCGGCGGGCCCGCTTTATGCGAAGCTCGAGGAAGAGTTCATGAAAGTCACGTTCACGGCCTCGCTCGCTTATTTCGACAGCTTGATCCAGTCCGTCGCCGAAAAATTGGGTAAGAAAGTGAAACCGCTCAAAATCGAAGGCGGCGACTTGCGCGTGTTCCCGGATCCGTACCAGAAATTATTCTCGAGCTTGGTGCACGCCTTCCGCAATGCGGTCGACCACGGACTTGAAATGCCGGACGATCGCGAGTGGGGCGGCAAAGACCCCGCCGGCCAGATCCTGGTCAACGTGTCCTTGCGGGGGGATTCGATCCACATGACCATCAGCGATGACGGCAAAGGCATCGATCCCGCCGTTATCCGCGAAAAGCTCAAAGAGAAGTTCCCGGGCCGTTCGTTTGAAGCCTGCGGCGATGAAGAGATCATCCAGCAGGTTTGCATGCCTGGATTTTCGTCCAGGGAATCGGTGGGCGAGTTTTCTGGACGTGGGGTGGGACTTGATGCCCTTCGCGAAGAAGTACTGAGAATCGGCGGCGCGTTTCACATACAATCGACAGTAGGACAGGGAACGAAGCTGAACCTGACCTTCCCCGTGCTTGGGAATGACCCTGCTTTTTTGAGGAGCGCCTAGAGATGTTCAGCAAAGACACCCATGTCCTTGTTGTCGACGATTCATTGAACATTCGTCGTATCGTCGTGGATTCGTTGCAACGCCTTGGTTTTTCGAAAATCACCACCGCGGAAGACGCGGTGGAAGCCATGGGTAAATTGAAGTTCTTCGTTAAAACTCCGCACGCCATTGGTTTGGTTCTGTCCGACTTGAACATGCCCGGGCCGAGCGGTTTGGAGTTCCTGAAGCAGGTCCGCGCCGAGAAAGATTTTCTGATTTTGCCGTTCTTGCTGGTCACGACCGAGTCCGAAAAAGGCGCGGTGATCGAGGCCGCCGCCGCCGGCGTGAGCGGATACGTGGTCAAACCCTTCAATTTGGAAACGCTCACCAAAAAAGTGAAGGACGCTTGGCGCAAACACAATCCCGACGCCCCGGGATGACCATCCCTCCTAAAGCCTAGTGGTCTTCCGGCGCCGATCTGCCGATATATGAACTGATGAGGAACGCCGTCAAAGTACTGGTCGTCGACGACGATAAAAACGCGGGGCAAGCGCTCAGCGAGATCGTCAAGCGACTGGGTTTCAAACCTGTCCGCGCCAACACTCCGAGTGAAGCGCTGAACATCGCGCGCTTGCAAACGCTGCATGCGGCGGTGATCGACGTCATGTTGCCGAAAATGTCGGGCGTGGACGTGGCCGCCGAGATGCGCAACTCGAAGTTCGGCGATTCCCCGGTCGTTTTGATCAGCGGCGTTTTCAAAGACAAATCGTTCGCCGCGGAAGCCATGCGCAAGACCGACGCGGTCGATTTCTTGTTCAAGCCATACACGGTCGAAGAGATAACGGCGACCCTTAAAGTCGCGCTCGCGCCGCTCTTGTCGGCCGAGAAGTGGTCGGTGCAATCGCTGCTCACCCGTAAGGTGAGCTCGCCGCGCGCGCGCGCGCGGGCGATCGAACATCTGGATCAAATCAAGGGCCTGGATTTCCCTTACGTGCTGAGTTATCTGCTCGAATCGAAAGTTTCCGGCAATTTGAACATCGTGAACAACTTGGGCGAAATCTTCGGCGTGACCCTGAACAAGGGCTCGCTGGCCGACGTCGACAGCTCCGAGTCCCGCGCGACTTGCATTCTGGCGCTCATCTCGAACGGCTTTTTGGCGCAAGAGGATTGGGAAGAGTACCAGTCTTACGGCAACAAGAAATTCGCCCTTGAAGGTCTGGTGCAAGACGGTTACGTGAGCCCGCACGCGGTCGCCGTGGCGAAACACGAGCAGATCCTGCACGACTTCAAAGCCATTTGCGCGGCGCCGGCGTTGCAGTTGAATTTCGTTCCGGCCGAGGAATCCGAAGAACTCCCCAAGCACGCCGTGCGCATGGGCGAACTGCTGACGGTGTTCTTGTTCAACCTGGCCGAGTTCTTCCCGGTCGAATACCTGGCGGACTTCTACGCCCCGGTGCTGAGCTATCCCTTGCATCTGCAGCAGACGGGCGACGATTTGCAGTCCTTGTGGAAGCTCGAAATGTTCCGCGGCATCGCGGGGATCGGCGAAGTCATCGAGCGCAACGGCACGATGGAAGAGCTGCTCGCGCGGTTCCCCAAGGCGCATGAGCGCGTTTACCAATGCATTCATTTGCTCGTGCTCAACGGCTGGGTGATCTTCAACGATCTGAACCGCGCGAAAGCCATGCACAACATGCTCGATCGTTTCAAGAAATTGCATTCGGAACTCTCGACGCGCGCCCCGGACCAGGTCTTCGCCTATTTCGGCGCGCCGCCGAACGCGCAGCGTAAAGTGCTCGACGGCATTCTTGAAGAGTTCCTGCGCTCCAACGATCCCGATCAGATCTCGAAGGAATCGCATAAAGACCTTCATGAGCTGTGCAAATCGCTTTGCGATATCATGCGCGACGCTCACGACATCATGACCGATGAAGTGAAGCGCGCGAAGCTGTTCGAGCAACAGAAAGTCACTGAAACCGAAAACGTGAAGATCTCGAACAAGCTGACCGCCGAGGGCCTTGACCTCCTTAGGAAAGGTCAATTCCCGCAGGCGCTCGCGAAGATCAAAGAGGCGGGCACCAAGCACACGACGGCGCTGCAATACTTGATTCAAGTTTGGGCGGAAATGAAAACCGGCGCGGGTTCGAACAAGATGCGCACTCAAGAGATCTTGCGCGCGCTCGATCAAATGCATCCAGAGGACCGCAAAACGCCTTACTATTTCATGGCCATGGGTTTGGTGAAACGGTCCCTGGGCGACGCTCAGGCCAACAGCTACTTCGAGCGCGCGTTGCTTTTGGACCCGCAATTCGTCGAAGCGCGCCGCGAGCTCAACGTCGCGCCTTCGGCGCCCAAGAAATCCGAGAAGCTAGATATTTTCTCCGGCGACATCACCGCGGTGGTCAGCCAGCTGTTCCGGCGCAAGAGCGACTGAGCGCTCCTTCAATTTCCTGACGTTTTGTCGAAGCACCGATTCGAGCACCTGCACTTCGTGCCGGCTCGGTCGATTTTGCAAAAACAGGCGCCGTAACGTCAGATACGCGCTGGCCTTGCGGGCGCGGATATCGAAACCCATTTCGGTCAGCCATTCTTTGATCAGATCGTCCGGAAAATAAAACGGAAGCGCGACTTCGGGCGTCTCGCCATTCACCTGCCGGGGAGTGGCGTCCGCCGGAAAGCGCTCGCGCGCGATGTGCAGCGCCAGCAAGGCCGCTTGGGCCAGATTCAAAGAGCCGAACTCGCCGTGCACGGGCAAATGACAAGTGAAGTTGATCAGGGCCAGATCTTCCGACCGCAAACCGTCGGCTTCGGGTCCCATGATCAGGTAAAGATGGTTGGGTAGATCGTCTTGCAGTCCATCCAGGGTTTGCTTCAGGGGAAAGACTCGCCGCTTTCGGCCGCCGCGCCGGGTGAGCGCGACACGCAATCCGTCCGGCTCGCGCGCGTGGAACTCATCCCAATCCGCATGGACGACCGAGTTCCGCAGCCATTCCTGCGCGCCCGCGGCCGCCCGGCGCGACGACTCGTCCATGCGATCGGCGATTGGCGCGATCAAGATCAAGCGACCGCCGCCCATATTGGCCAAGGCACGCGCGGCGGCGCCGATATTGGCGGGATATTCCGTGCGGGTCAGGACGAGATGAACGTTCATAAAGATTTATCGGCGATGATCAGGCCATCGTCGATACAGCGACGGACGTCGACCGAGCCTTGGCCGCGAGTTTCCAGCTCGCGGCGCAGCTCAAGGAGTTCCGTTTCGGAGCGTCCGAGCTTCAGACCGAGCTCAAGCAGTTCCAGGCCGGCCAGCCACGGCGCCGATTTGTCGCTCACGAACTCGGAGCGCAATTCCGCGAAGCGATCTTCGCCGTTTTCGCGCGCGGTTCGCACTTGAGCGAAGAGCGCGTGACGCTTGAGTTCGGCCGCCGAATATTTCCTTACGGGCACTCGCTGCGCGACGAAGTCGGCGGTTTCACCGAAGCGGTCGCGATCGGCGGGCCCGCCGGCGACGGATTTCACCATCGAACCGACGGCCATGTCATAGACGCCCCATTGGGGATCGAACAAAACTTTATCGGCCAGCGAAGCGCGGCAATCCGTCCATGTGATCAACAACAAGCGTTCGTCACGGAAGGTGAAGCTCTTAACCACGCCTTCGACGCGCACGCCGCTTTCAAATTCGAGCCGCGCTCTTTGCCCGACGACCAGTCCGAGCTTGGCCAAGTCGGTCTCTTGCAAAGTCGACAAGCACTTCGAGCTGTTGCGCGGATAGCCGACCGGGGAAGAGAAGCCTTGCGGATGATGTTTGACGCCCTGTTCGGGAAGCTCCACGTCTTTAAACGCCAACTGGCACGGTCCGCTGAATTGCAGATAGACTGGACTTTGCGCCGCGACTTCGGCCGTCATAAAATCCACCAAGACGCCCGAGATCTGCAGGCCTGAATTCAACTCGGCCGTGTTCACGGTCTTGGCTTGCTTGGCGCGCTCGAGCCCATGAGTGCCGCCCTTGCGATAAGACATGCGCAAAGCCAGCTCTTCGAGAACCTCGGACAGGTGACGGAAGTCGCGCGCGACGAACAGCTGCGGCTGCGGCTCGGTGATGTCATAAGAGTAGTTCACGCAGTCCACCGACAAGGGAATTTTACGCACCTTCGGTTCCAAGCACGCGCGTGCCTCGCCAACCGAAGACAACAAGCCCGCGCCGAATATCCGCGGATTTTTCAAATCGCCGATCAAACCGTATTCGGCGGTCCACCAGTTCATGCGCGAGAGCAGCGCGGCTTCGGACACGAAGCTCATCGCCGCATTCACTTCCTGCAAACGCTTTTCGGCGGCGCGAATTTCCGCGGCGGTCGAATTCGGATTCTCTTTCAGATCACTCAAAATGCGAATGGCTTCGTACTGATTCATGTCCTCTTGGCTCAAGATCGAGCGCCGCGCGACTTCGCCATAAAGGCGCAGGTACGCGGCATATTCCGGGTGGGCCAGGATCGGCGCATGGCCGGCGGCCTCGTGCACGATGTCGGGAGCGGGGGTGTAGAGCAGATGATCGAGCGCGCGCATGTCGCTGGCGATCGGCAAAACGCCGATCGCTTGGAATTCCATGAATGCCGCCGGAGGAATGAAGCCGCTCACCGGCACGGCCCCCCAGCCGAAACGGTTCAAATGCGCGTCGACGTCCTCGATGCGTGGGATGCGCTCGATATCGATTCCGGTTTTGCGCAAGCCTTCGATGTACACGGGATGCCCGTGCACGGCCAAAAATGTTTTGAGCTGGCGCATGATGTAGCGCCACACGGCCTGATCCTCGGCGTTGTAACGCGCGTAATTTTGCTTCACTATGTACTTCGACAGATGGGCGGGAATTTTCGCGCGCGTCGCTAAGGTCATAAATAAGGATCCGGTTTGGAAAGATAAGAATCGCCGTAATCGGCGACACCGCGCTCGAGCGGCCACTCGGGCCGCGACAAGCCGGCGCTCAAAGCGCGGTTCATCTTCGCCTCCGTGAAGTACTGGTACTGGTTGCGAATGTTCGCGGGGATCTCGATCCAATCGATTTGCGGGTTTTTGCCCATCGATTTGAACGTGGCGTTCGCAAGATCCAGCCACGTGCGCGCTTTGCCGAAGCCCATATTGTAAACGCCGGATTCGATCGGGGACTTTTGCATCAACTCCCACATCCAGCGCGTGATGTCTTTGACGTAAACGAAATCGCGCAGTTGTTCGCCGTCGCGATATTTGGGATCGTGAGATTTGAACAGCTTCAGTTTTCCGGTTTCCTGAATCTGGCGATAAGCTTTGTAGACGACGCTCGCCTGCTCGCCCTTATGGTACTCATTCGGACCGTAAACGTTGAAGAAGCGCAAGCCGTGCCAGCGCGGCGGCGCCGCCGTTTGTTCCATCGCCCAGACGTCGAACTTCAGCTTCGACCAGCCGTACAGATTCAGGGGCTTGAACTCGCGGGAATCGGTGGCGTCGCTGAAGCCTTTGGCGCCGTCGCCATAGGTCGCGGCGCTGCTGGCATATATGTACGGCTTCTTGCGCTTGGCGCAGAACTGCCAAAGCGTTTTCGAGTACTCGACGTTGTTGCGCTCCAAATACGCTTCATCGGTTTCGGTGGTGGTCGAGCAGGCGCCCATGTGGATCACGCCTTCGATCGCGCCGGCCTGCGTGGGATCGCCCAAGTAGCCCTTAAGCTCATCGGCCAAAACGAAATCGGTGTACTTGCGTTTATGCAAAAGATCGCCGCGCTTCAAGGGCTCCACGTGATCGACCAAAAGCAGGTTGTTCACGCCTCTTTCGTTGAGTTCCCAAACCATCGCGCTGCCAATGAAACCGGTGGCTCCGGTGACTATCCACATAGGGGGTAAAATAGGAGATTTGACGGACTACGCCAAGCTTTAAATGTCTTCGCGGTAGCCGTGCACGACCGACAAGAAACCGCGCGCCAGCTCATGGATGCGCGCGGGAGATGACGCCGATTGGTAATCCGGATTCAATGTCTGGGTCTCGATTAAATCGTCAATGGCCTGTTGGATCTCGCGGTCCGACAAGCCCCGGCGGCGGTAGCGCAGAATCTCGTCGACGATGTGAATCAGGGCGTTGCCGGTGATGCGCGCGTCGTGATTGATGCGCGCGCTGCGGGCGTGCAGGCTCTCGGTCAGCTTGTCCCAGGTCGCGGGAGTTGAAACGCGGCGAAGCAGACGCAAATAACGGCGCTGCCAAAGAGCGATGTTCTTGCGCGTTTTGTCGCCCAGGCGACGATCGCGCGATCCCGCGCGGCTCGACAAGATCCAACCGAAGAACTCGCGCGCTTCGACCGCGGGGACGCATTCGAAGGGCAGGCCGTCGATGTAGTTGGCCATATTGGCGAGCGCCGCGCGCATATTGAAGATGGCCGGGCGGTGCACGCCGTCGGCGACTTTCTGGAGTTTGCGGTGAGTCTTTTGACGTTCGAATTCCAAATGGACATCGAAAAACGCTTGCACGTCGCGACGATGGCGATTCATCAGCAAACGGCGATGCGCTTCGGGCAAACCGATCTGAAGCAAAAAGCGATCCAAGCAATATTCATGGAACTTGCGATCGAACTCTTTCAAGTGAGCGTCGTTGCGGAAGGTCTTCCAGGGTTTGCGTTTGCCGGTGCGCAGGTAGTCGGCCAGTTGCACGAACGTCTGCAGAATCTCGCGCGCCTTCAGGCGTTGCTCGTTCAAGTTGGTCGACATGCGTTCGACGTCGTCGTAGCGGTACTGGTCGTGGCGCAATCCGAATTGGCGCACGGAACCGTAGTCGATGATGCCGGCATCCGCCAAAACGTTGTCGCCGTCCCAATCGAGCCACGAGAAAATGTAGTCGCGATCCAGGGTGGCGGTGAAGCGCGCGAAGCCCCGGGTCAGCTCGCGCAGCATTTTTTCGTAGCGATTCTTGTCGCCCGCGCCGAATTTCCAAGCGCCGTTCTTGAACTGGCGATCGATGAAGTAATCGACGCCCGCTTTCAGGGGCGCGTACTTCTCTTGCTTCAAAAACAAGAACAGATGCGCCGGACGCAACAGGTTCGGAGCCGCGCGCACGCCGATGCCGACGCCTTTGCCCAAATCGACGATCGCGAGCACGCGTTCGGTGGGAATGCCGTTGCGATGAAAAACTTCGGCCAGGATCGCCGCGCCGAACAACTCGTCGATTTCGGCCATGCCGCAGCCGTAGCCGTGATCGTTGTTGCCGGATTTCAAAGGGCGACCGGCTTGCACCGCCCCCGGAGCCAGAGCGGTCACGCCCGTGCCGCGGCTCGAAACATCCCAGATCTTGCCGCCGTGAGCGACGACGCCGTTCCAAATGCAGCGCCCGTCTCCGCTCGTGCGGCCGGTTTTGTCGGCGTGCTGGAGCTGCAAGTAACGGGTCGCCATGTACTTGAAGTCTTTCAGCGATGAAGCCGCGTAGCGAATGCCGTTCTGCTGGTCGTATTCGTTGATGATGCGCAGGCAGAAGGTCTTCAGGATTTTTTCAGATAAGGCATTGGTCAACACATGCGGCTGACCTTCGGGAATCAGACCCATTTCTTTGGCCAAGTCGTAGTTGAAGTACGAAACTTTCCCGCCGTTCAATTCGCGCACGGGATAAAGAATCATGCCTTCGGGAACTTGTTCCGCCCACGGGTGCATGCCGTTCAATTGATCGAACGTCGCGAAAGGATCCGCCGGCGCTATAGGTCGAGCGTGTTTAGTCGCTTTCATATCACTTAACGATATTATCGGCCAGGCGCGGATCGAACTGAAATGAAACTCTGTCGTTACCGACCCGTAAACCGGACCAAGGTGAAGCCGCCCATCGGCGACGAGAAGTTGGTCACTTGACCTTGGTAGATGCGCGCGACGCAAAGTTGGACCGCGTCGCCGTAGACGTAGAAACGCAAATCGAATTTCCAATTGCTGAGTACGCTGCGCGGATCGTCGGTCGGCATGCGCTGTGCGGGCTGATAGCGCTGAATCAGGATATCTTCGAGCATCAGGCGCTCGAACACCTTGCGCGAGACGCTCTCGCCCCGGTAAACGGATTTGCCGCCGAACGAGCGCTTGGGTTTGAAGAACAGGTTTTTACGCTCGGCCCAGATCTGATCGACGGAACCGAAGTGAGTTTTATCGAAAGTCGGGATCACCACCGCTTGAATCGCGGCCTTTTCTTCATCCGACGCGCCGGTGCTTTCCATGAACGTCGGATCCGCCCATTGAATCAGGCGTTGTTTGTCGGCCAGTAGCCAGTATTCGCGGGGGTTCGGCGAAATGCTGGCCAAGCCCCGTACATAGGATTCCTTCAGGCCGGCGTAAGCGGGGTCTTCGAAGTAAAAATCGGTCAGGCGGTTGTAAACCAAATCGACCGCGCGCCCCGTCGCCGTCGTCAACCGATCGCCCGCGACGGTGAGCGCGCGGCTTTCGCACAGCTCGCTGGTCCAGCCACCGGAGCCGAGCCAGTCGCGGTACATCAGAAACTCGGGATACATTTTCTGCTGCTCGATCTCTTCGTCGGAAATCGCGATATGCGCCTTGGATCCGTCCAAGCCGCCGAGCTTCAACTCTTCGGCGAACGCTTCACGCAAGGCGCGCAAAGGTTCGTAATCAGCGGCGGCGACATCCCCGTGAGTCATTTCCATCAACGAACCGAGCATGAAACCCGAGGCGTTGGTGTTCACCTCGACCAAAAAGCATTCGCCGTCCTCGTTGCTGTGAAAATCGTAAGCCATCAACAGCGAGCGATTCTTCACCGGGACATCCGAAATGCCGGGCACGGGTTCCAACGCGGCTTGATAGGCGGGGCGACGGGAAAGCGAGTGAAGCGCGCGAACGGCGTTTTCGGCGCCATTGCGAACCGCCAGAGGGAGTTTCAGCTCCAGCGGGGAAATCAGCATGTCCCACTCGACGTCGCGGGCGCTTTTCAGCGAAGGGAAAAGCGCCTTCGCGCGTCGATCCAGGTCTTTATAGAACTGATGGTACGAGGACAATTCTTAAAGCGCTCACTTCGTAGCGACGAACTTCTCGCCTTTTTTCCAACCCGCGCCGCAAAGTTCGCCGGTTTTCAAGCCCGACAGCACGCGCAGGATTTCCTTGGCGTCGCGACCGACGTTCAAGTTGTGAATGCCCATGTATTGGATACGGCCTTCGGGATCGATGATGAACGTGCCCCGGGTCGCGATGCCCTTGTCTTCCAGCAAAACGCCGAAATCGCGCGCCATGCGCTTAGTGACGTCGCCCACCAGCGGATAACCCAAGTCGCCCAAATCGTCTTTGATCCAACGGCGGTGCGAGTGCACGCTGTCGATGCTCACGCCGATCACTTCCGCGCCTTCTTTGCGGAAGTCGCCGAGCGCGTCGCGGAATTGGGTGATTTCCGTCGGGCAAACGAAAGTGAAATCGAGCGGGTAGAAAAACAAAACGACCCATTTGCCTTTGTAATCGGCAAGATTGATTTCTTTGAAATCGCCGCCGTCGACCACCGCGGGGGCGACGAATTGCGGAGCGGGTTGACCAATCATCGGCATTAGTAGACTCCTTAATTATGCGTTGAGTGATACCTACTACCGAATGCGAATCAGGTCAAAGAGAGGGGCCCCATGAAAATCATCACGTGGAACGTGAACGGAATCCGCGCGGTGGCGCAAAAAGGGCTCCCGGAATTTTGGGCAAAAGAACAACCCGACGTGCTTTGCCTGCAGGAAACCAAAGCGCATCCCGACCAGCTCGAAGTCGAAGCGCTG
>DAISHW010000047.1:10543-12312 GCA_036822295.1 Bdellovibrionales bacterium
AGGGTTATCTGGGGTTTTGGTCCGCCGCCCAGCGCGCCGGTTACTCCGGCACCGCCACGTTCTGCAAAGAAAAGCCGCTCGATGTGCAATACGGTTTTGGCGTTCCGCGCTTTGACGCGGAAGGACGAATGGTGGTCACCAAGTTCCCGAAGTTCACGCTTTGGAACGTGTACGTTCCCAACGGCGGCTCCGGCCTCGAACGCCATCAATTCAAACAGGATTTCTTGAGACACTTCGGCCGCCACTTGGCTCGGCGCGCGCGTGGGGGCGAAAACGTCATTCTGGTCGGTGACTACAATGTCGCTTATCTCGACATCGATGTGTTCAGCCCCGACACGCTGGCGACCGAAAGCGGATTTTTGCCCGAAGAGCGCGAATGGATGCGCGGTTGGCTCGACATGGGTTTCGTCGACGGATTCCGCCACTTTCACCCGCAAGAGAAGAATCGTTACACGTGGTGGTCCTATTTTCAGAATGCCCGGGTTGCCAATCGCGGATGGAGAATCGATCATATCTGTGTGTCACGCTCACTGGAAAAGAACTTAAAGTCGGTCGACATCCTTGACGGGCAAGAGGGCAGCGATCATTGCCCCGTGCGCGCGGAGCTTGCGCGAAAAACTACATCACGCTTCGCAAGGGTCCCGGCGACAAAGAAGGCGTTTCGTGGCGGGTGGCGCGCTACATGCCTTTCTTGCGCGTCGATCGCAAAGCGGGCTGGGTGAAGGTTCAAGATCTCGAGGGCGAAAGCCACTGGGCCAAAGCGAGCGACATCACCAACAAATTCCGTTGTCTCGTCGTGAAGTCGAACGTCGCGACGTTAAGGGCCGAACCGGCGAAAGACGCGGCGATGATGGACCTTAAAAAGGTCGACAAAAACAAGCCGGTCAAGCGTCTGGAAAACAATCGCGAGTGGATTCAAGTGGAAGACGAGACCGGACGCCGCTCTTGGATCCATGAATCCAACGTTTGGAAACCGGTGCGCGTGCAGAGCATCTCGTTTTAGCCCGCGGGCCATTCCAAGACGCTCAAGTTTCGGCAAGGGAAAAACCTCTGACTAAATGTGTTCGCCGGTTTCGCCGCGCTCCGCGTGGCACTGGGTCTTCGTGCAGACTTTGGTTTTCACGGAAGCCGGCGCCCGCAAGATACGGCCTTCGCTCGGGACGCGACACAAGCCTTGATCGCCGATCGTGCCGCGCATCTCGACGCAGTCCGAGGGTAGATTCACGGCAAGCGTACAGATATCCTTGCCGTCGTATTCACCTTTGGCCGCCAGGCAGTCGACCTCGCGACTGCCTGGCGCCAAGTAGTTCATGCTGGTCACGCAACGTTCGATCTCTTGCTTGCTGTTGATCAATAGCACGAGCGGCGGAATGTTCTTCGCGCCGACCGCGGCATAAACGACGTGAATCGCCGCCCCGTTTTTGGTCCGACCCGCAGACATCTGCTTATCGAGCTTCACGCGCACCTGTTTGCCGTCGCCGATTTTCAGTTCCAGATCGAGTGACTTCTCGAGCGTCTTGCCTTTTAAGTGCGTCGTGCAGCTGCGCGCGTCTTGAAGCTCGGCACGGGCGCGGGGGTTCTGACTTTCCGGTCCCGGGCCGGCGGTCCATGCATTGGTCCATGCATTCACCGCGGCGGCGAGCGCGAGCAGATTCATCAGCGCGCCTGAAACGATCAGGTACGAGTCGAAGAACTGGATCGAATAGCGGCGCATGGCATAGGGCTTCATCTAAGAGCCTTTACGCGCGCATTGGGCGACGGGGTAACAG
>DAISHW010000048.1:0-12235 GCA_036822295.1 Bdellovibrionales bacterium
TGGTCATGGACAAAAATGGCAAACTAGTGCCGGTAACCCGCGACGATTTTGGCCCTAACTTTGAAAAGTTAGGTGTTTCTCCGAAGTTGAGCGCCAGCGCAAGAGTGAAATTGTTGAATGGAAAGTCGGTTAAAGTACGAACCAGCTTTCACATGATGGAAGAGTATTTAAACAAAAATTTTAGTCCCGAGAAAGCCAGCGCTGTCACGGGATGTCCCGCCAAGGGAATTGTCAAATACGCGGAAATGATCGCCGCGAACAAAGAGAAAACTCTTTTCGCGGTTGGAATGGGGCCCAATCAATTCTTCAACGCCGATCTAAAAGACCGAGCGATATTCCTGGTTGCGGCTCTCACAAGGAACGTTGGATTCCCGGGCGGTAACGTTGGAAGCTACGCGGGAAATTATCGCGCCTCGATCATTGATGGGCAGCCGGCATACACATTCGAGGACCCATTCAACTTGAATCTTCAGAAGGACGGGAAGTCGAAGGTCAAAAAATATCTGCACTATGAATCGCTCCACTATTTCAATTACGGCCAAAGGCCGAACAAGCACGGCAACAAGATGTTCACGGGTGCGGGCCACATGCCCACGCCTACGAAGTTCATGTGGAACAACAACTCCAATTCGACCATCGGAAACGTCAAATGGCATTATGACGTGGTAATGAACACCCTGCCGAAGGTTGAGTTCATCGCTTACTCGGATTGGTGGTGGACGGGGTCTTGCGAATATGCGGATGTCGTGTTTGCGGTGGACAGTTGGGCGGAAACGAAAGTCCCCGACATGACCGGGTCTTGCACGAATCCATTTGTGCAAATTTACCCGGAAACCCCACTGCCAAGAATTTTCGACACTAAATCTGACTTGGAAGTCATTGCGGGTGTTACAAAAGCAATTGGCGATCAGATCGGTGAGCCGAGACTCGGGGATGGGTTTAGGTTTGTCGAAGAGGGAAGAGTCGACGAATACCTCCAAAGGATCATCAACGCGTCCAACTCCTTGAAGGGTTATCAGTTCAGCGACCTTCATGAAAAGGCAAAGCAAGGTATTCCGGCTCTTATGAATATGAGGACCTATCCCAGGGCCTCTTCTTACGAGCAGGCGAAAGGTGAAGATCCTTGGCATACCAAATCAGGGCGCTTGGAGTTTTACCGGTTCGAGCCGGAGTTTATCGAGCACGGCGAAAATCTGGTTGTTTACCGTGAGCCCGTGGACTCCACCCATTTTGAGCCAAATGTCATTTTGGCCGAGAAGCATGAAGCAATTCGCCCGACAAAGCCGGAAGACTGGGGCTTTTCGTCAAAAGATCTTTCCAGTGAAACCAGACAGGTGCGAAATGTGGTCATGACCGGTGATCAGATGTTGAAATCGAAGCACCCGCTCAAACTCAAGCTTCAGTTTTCGCATGTCTATCATACTCCGAAATATCGGCATGGGGCTCACTCGACTCCTATCGATACGGATTTTAACTCGGTCTTTTTCGGTCCGTTCGGAGACGTTTATCGCCATGATAAAAGGCTGCCGTTTGTGACCGAGGGGTATGTGGACATCAATCCGCTCGACGCGAAAGCCCTAGGCGTTGACGATGGCGACTACGTCTACATCGACGCCGACCCGGAAGACCGTCCTTACCGGGGCTGGAAAAAGGGAACCGAGGAATACAAAATTTCGCGACTGCTTTTAAGGGCCAGATACTACCCGGGAACCCCTCGCGGTGTCGCGAGAACTTGGCACAATATGTATGGCGCGACTTTTGGCAGCGTTAAAGGGCATGAGACTCGCGCCGATGGATTGGCAAAATCACCGGAAACAAACTATCAAGCGATGTATCGATACGGCAGCCACCAGAGCGCGACTAGAGCATGGTTAAGGCCGACCTTGGAAACTGAAACGCTGGTGCACAAAACAATGTTCGGTCAAGGCATGGATAAGGGCTTCGAGGCCGATATTCACTGTGTGATAGGCGCGCCACGCGAGGCCTTCGTGAAAGTAACAAAAGCTGAAGCTGGAGGATTGGGCGGAGTCGGAAAGTTTAGGCCGGCGGAGCTTGGCTTTAGGCCAACCTACGAAAACAAAGCCATGAAGCGGTATCTGAAGGGCGGCTTCATGAAAAAGAAAAAATCTTAGGTCGGGAACATCGGAGGAACTATGGCAACCGTTAAAAATTGGCAAATAAGCAGAGAAATGGATTACCCCTACGATGAGAACAGGCCCAAAAAGCAATGGGCTATCGTGTTTGACCTTAACAAATGTATTGCATGTCAAACCTGCACGTTGGCATGCAAGACGACTTGGACGAGCGGAAAAGGCCAGGAGTACATGTTTTGGAACAACGTGGAAACTAAGCCCTACGGCTCTTATCCCCTGGCTTGGGATGTGAAGGTTTTAGAGCGGCTCGGGCATCAAGAGTGGGAGAAAAAGAAGCCCTACTACGGTAAAACCATTTTTGAAGCGGCCGAAAATCATGAAAGAGCGGCGCACTTCGCTCCGGAAGACAAAGATTGGATGTACCCCAATCACGGCGAAGACGACTGTGCCGGCCAGGTAAATAAGGGAGATTATATTTCCTTTAGGCATGATAAATGGTTCTTTTACTTGCCGAGAACATGCGCCCACTGCACATACCCGGCTTGTTTGGCGGCCTGTCCGCGCAAGGCGATTTACAAAAGACAAGAAGACGGCGTGGTCCTTATCGACCAATCCAGATGCAAGGGATACGGCGAATGCGTAAAAGCGTGTCCTTACAAGAAATCCATGTACAATGCACATACTCGAATCAGTGAAAAGTGCATTGGCTGCTACCCATTTGTGGAACAAGGCTATCAGCCCCGGTGCGTGACGAATTGCATCGGAAAAATTCGAGTCATGGGCTTCATCAACCCGCCTTGGAAATCGCGGAATTCAAACCCCGTGGACTATCTTGTTCACAAAACTGGATTGGCTCTTCCTTACTATCCGCAACTGGGGCTGGAGCCCAATATTTACTATATCCCTCCGATTCATGCTGACCGGGATTATCTGGCCCAGATGTTCGGACCGAACGTCGACAGCGCCATCGAAACATATCGAAAATTGAAAGATGATCCGGTTGCACAGGGACTGCTGGTCCTGATGGGAAGCACGGACCGGATCATTCATGATTTCAACGTAAAAAAGGGCATCGCTTACGCCTTTGATGAAAAGGGCGATGAAATCGTTCGGGTCCCTATTACCGAGCAAATAATCACGCGTCCCGCCTTCGATGAAAAGCTGGGCACGTTAAGAAACAATACTCCGTGAGGTATCCATGAAATTTAAAATGCTGGCGGTTTTAATAGTAGCAATCAGTCTCGAATCTTTTGCTGACATTGAAGTAAGAAAAACGTCGGCCAACCTCGCAAAGGAATACCGAAGCGAGTCCGTGTGGAAGTCGGCCGGAGCGGACCAGGGCATTGGCTTACTTGGACAGCCGATGACCGCTCCAAAGCCAAAAAATACTGAGACATCTCTTGTCAATGTGGCCGCGATACATGACGGGAAGTGGATTGTCTTTCGCCTGAGATGGAAAGATAGCGAAATCAGTGAGTCCGAAAAATTGGCGACGTTTTCCGATGCCGTTGCCTTGCAGTTTCCGATTAAAAACAATGAAGTGCCGCCGCCGGCCATGATGGGGGGAAAGGACGACCCGGTGCACATTTTTCATTGGAGATATCAATATCAGCTCGACGCCAAAAATGGCAAAAAAACAATTGATCAGATTTATCCCAATATGACGACCGATATGTATCCGATGGATTTCAAAGAGAAGGGAAATTACAAAGAAGCATCCAAAGATCAAAAAGACTCGTTTGTCGGAGGAACCGCCGCGGGCAACCCCCAATCTTTCCCCAAGTCCGGAGTCGACGAGATTTTTGCCGAAGGTTTCGGATCGTCGGCCGTGTCCGATTCCCATCTAGCCCAGGGGTTTGGCGAGTGGAAAAACGGCGAATGGACGGTCTACATAGCCAGACCGCTTTCTTATGAAAACGGATCCAAGCTTTCCGCGGGAAATAAAAGTCATATCGCTTTTGCCGTTTGGCAAGGCGGTAAGAAGGAAATTGGGGCGATTAAGTCCCTTACAATGACGTGGACCCCGCTTGTCATTTTAGCAAAATAGTCGTTTGGCGGAATGGAGATCAAGTATGGAAAAATTGAAAGCAAAGACTAACCCGGGACCTTTCGTTCTGGCATCGATATTGACCTCTTATCCGGATTCAGATTTTCAAAGCTCTCTAAAAGAATTGCTTGATGACGAATCCATCTCGCTTCCAAGAGAACTAAATGAAAAATTGCGCGAGTTGTCTCTTAGCGAAAGCGCGGTTGATGATTTGAGGTCGGATTACATTTCAATTTTCGATCAATCAAAATCGCTCAATCCTCTTTATGAAACGGAATACGGCCGTGAGCGCGCGATGTTCAAGGCAACGGAGCTTTCTGACATCGCCGGATTTTATCGTGCCTTTGGCTTCGAGATGGATCTAGAGGGTGGCAGAGATATGGTTGATCATATTTCTGTCGAACTTGAATTTTACAGTCTTTTGATGATGAAACTTCTTTATCTCGAGGAGAGCGATGAACTGAGCGGTTGCGAGATCGTACTCGATGGCATGAGAAAATTCATGGAATCTCACTTGGGGAGATTCGTGACCGCGATTATAGAGCGAGATGGCGTTCAATCATCTCATGTTTATCGCGGTATCTTTAAATGGGTAGAAGAAGTCGTAACCCTGGAGTGCGATCGAATTGAGGTAAGTCCTGAAGTGGCAAAGTGGTTTAGCGCCCAAGGCGAAGCCGAAGAGGTCTGTTGTGGTGGGACGGTTGAAATAAATAAATAGCGCGTACTCCGAGCCAAGACACCTAAGTTGTCGGTCAATATGGTTTCTTGGCCGCGAACGAAAGTTCGCTAGGGTTAGAGGGGAAACCCGATAGCCTCCCGAATGGAAAGGAGAAAAATGTTAGTAGATAGCTATTCGAGAAAATTTAGATATCTTCGCCTTTCATTGACTGAAAAGTGCAATTTCAAATGTGGCTATTGTCTTCCGAACGGCTACAGGGGTTGTCCAGCTAAAAGCCTTGATTTGCGAGAAATCGCCAACCTGGCCTTTGCCTTTAAAGAGTTGGGTGTTGAGAAGATTCGTCTTACCGGCGGGGAGCCCACTCTTCGCTCCGACCTCAGCGAAATAGTTCAAATACTCAAAAGTGATGTGGGAATCCCGCAGGTCGCCCTTACGACCAATGGATTCCGGCTTGAGCAAGACATGGAAGAGCTTAAAAGAGCGGGCCTGGACGCTTTAAATATTAGTTTGGATTCCCTTAGGAAAGACAAGTTCAGATCGATCTGCGGAGCTGACAAGTGCGAGTCGGTGAAGCGATCCGTGGATCGCGCGCTTAGATTGGATTTTAAAAGTGTTAAGCTGAACTGCGTTTTACTGAAGGGCCTAAACGACACGGAGTTTTCGGATTTTCTCGAGTTCGCGGCATCACGGCCCATTTCAATTCGCTTTATCGAACTCATGAGAACCGGGGACAATAAGGAATATTTTGAGCGGCACCATTTACCTGTTCACTCATTGGAACAGCGTCTGCTGGATTCGGGTTGGAAGCCCCATCCAGCGACATTTATAAGCGGTCCGGCCAAAGAGTTTGGCCACGAGAGTTCCATGGGACGAATCGGATTCATATCGCCTTACAGTAAGGACTTTTGTTCGACCTGCAATAGGTTGAGGGTTTCATCCACGGGTGGATTGCGATTGTGTCTTTTTGGTCAGGGGGATCTTCCGCTCCGTTCCTTGTTGCAGAAGTCAGAGGATCGTTTCGCGCTCAGCGACAGAATCGTAAGCGCACTCAAGTTAAAGCCCGAAGGCCATAAGTTACACGAAAATGTATTCGGCAATATGCAAAGCCTTTCGGCCATTGGAGGATAAATTGAAGCAGAATTATCGAATGATTGATGTCGGAAATAAAGAGGTCACCCGTCGCAGGGCCGTCGCGAAAGGGTCCATTCGCCTTAGCCCGACAACCATGCAAATGATAAAAGAGGGGGACTCCCCAAAAGGAAATATTCTTTCCATCGCGGAAGTGGCCGGCATTATGGCCGCCAAAAATACATCGAGCCTTCTGCCGCTTTGTCATCCGCTTATTTTAGATTCGGTAAGAATATGGTTTGATCTCGAAGAAAACAAAGTGCACGCGAGCTGTGAAGTCATTTGCAGTGCCAAAACCGGTGTTGAAATGGAGGCCCTGACCGGATTGAACATTTGCCTTTTGACCGTTTATGATTTGGCCAAGGCGGTTGATCCGGCTATTGAAATAGCTAACATATATTTGCAGACAAAAGAGGGCGGAAAATCGGGGGTCTGGAACCATCCTGAGTTAAATTTAACCGACGACGGATCCCCGCCTATCGATAGTTCGTTTCGCGCGATCAGATTTTCCGTTGGAACTCTCAGTGACCGCGCCAGTGAAGGGGTTTACGAGGACAAGTCCGGCGCTTTGCTTTTGAGCTACTGCAGGGATCGATCCGGTATCGGGGAGTTCTACAAAGTCATTCCAGATGATCCCGAAGCCCTTCGCGAACTTGTCGCGGAAGCCATCGAGAAAAAGGTGGATGTCCTTTTGCTTACGGGCGGCACCGGGATTTCAAAGCGTGATATCACGCCGGATACTATTAAAGACCTTTCTACGAAAGAGCTTGTCGGTTTCGGCGAGCTACAAAGGCAATTCGGATCGCGGTTCACGAAAGCCTCTTGGCTGTCGAGATCGTCGGCGTATGTTGTTAAAGACACGCTCGTGGTTCTGTTTCCCGGCGGTCCGAACGGGGTTAAGCAAGGATTGGAATGCGTCGGTGAGCTGATACCTCATGCTGTAAGAATGATTCGCGGTGAGTCTCACCACTAGAGATTTCGGGAGCTATAGAATGATCTCTTATGACGAAAGCTTGAAAATTTTAAATGAAATGTCCGTAAGGCATCCGCATCATCGGTCTGAGGGCGTATCGCTGTCGCAGGCGGTGGGCAGAATTTTGGCGGGTGATATTGTGGCCATCGAGGATAATCCTCCGTTTGATAATTCGGCCATGGATGGATTTGCTGTTAATACCGCGTCTGTTGGAAGTGAAATTGATTTAACAAAAAAGTGGATTCCGGTTCAGACGCTTATCAGCGCCGGTGACACCGACGTAAATGCGGATAAAGGCAAAGGGGCCGTCGAAATAATGACCGGCGCTATGGTTCCGGATCCATATTTTGATGCGGTTGTTCGGGTTGAAGATGTCGATCAATCGAGGGATGAATTTGGAAACAAGATGATCCGGTTAAAATCAAATCCTGTTGTCGGAGAGAATATTCGTCGCGCTGGCGAAGATACGAGAATAGGGGACACCTTGCTTTCCAAAGGAATGCGAATTTCAAATGAGCATTTATTGGCGCTTGCGACTCAGGGATTCTCGCGACTCGAAGTAAAAAGAAAAATCAAAGTTGCGATTCTGTCGACAGGCAAAGAAATTGTCCCATTTGAAACCAAAGACCTTCGTTTAGGTCAAATTCGCAATTCCACGGGGCCATATTTGGAAGCTTCGCTTCTAGATCCTTCATTGGAGGTAAAAAGCCGTGGAATAATTCAAGATGATCCGGATCTGTATATTCAAGAGTTGAAGAATATATTCAGCGATGACTGCGATATTCTTATTAGCACCGGTGCCGTCAGTGTGGGTGTTCATGATTTTGTAAGACCCGCGCTTGAAAGCATCGGCGCCAAGATTCATTTTCATAAGTGTGCGATACGCCCTGGGAAGCCTATTCTGTTTGGCTCCGTTTGTTTCGGGAATAGGACTCGATTTATATTCGGCGTGCCCGGCAATCCTGTCTCAACCGCCGTAGGGCTCAGATTTTTCATTAAGCCGTTTATTGATCTGCTTCTGACGGGACGCCGTGAGAAGCCAATGAGAGCCGTTCTTATCTCGGACACGAAAAAGCCCGAAGGTCTTAAGTGCTTTTTTAAAGCAAAAATGAACTTAGACGGCCCCGAGGCCAGAGTTGAGTCTTTAAAGGGTCAGTCCTCTTTCATGGTCAGCCCATTGATTCAGTCGAATGCATGGGTTGTTTTTCCGGAGACCGGATCCTATGTGAAGCGCGGAACCGAGGTGGAGGTTTTTAATTTATGAATGAAACTGAAATTAAGCTGTTTGGCGCTTTTCGAAAATACATGCCATCCGGGTCCATAAGAGTGAATTTGCCGGATGGGGTCACCGCCGGTCAGGTAAAAGAAATGGTTAAACGCGTGCTTCAGCAACAAGTCCCTGATTTCAGCGACACGAATTTAGTTTATGAGTCTGCACTGGCGACGGAATCAGAGATTTTAGCCGAGGACTCCGTGATCGACAATCAAAGTGATCTGGCGTTGCTTCCCCCGGTATGTGGAGGTTGAAGTGGGAGATATCAGGGTCAAGGTGACTCGGGAGCCACTTTTACTTACCGAGCTATTTGGTCTAAAGCCCGATTCCGCTCATGGGGCGGTTAACTCATTTGTCGGCACTGTTAGAAACTTAAATTTGGGTCGGAACGTCACGAAGATGGAGTATGACTGTTTCATTCCTCTTTGTGAAAAGATTTTCGTGGATATAGCTTGCGAAGCCCAGAGAAAATGGTGCGCCGACGCGAACATTCTGATTTTCCACAGGCACGGCGAATTGAATGTGGGTGACGCAAGTGTCGTTATTATCGCCACAACGGGTCACCGCGACGAGTCCTATAGAATAACGAGATACATTATTGAGGAAATCAAGATTCGCGCCCCCATTTGGAAAAAGGAATACTACCAAGACGGCGAGACGGATTGGGTGCGCGGTCATGCGCTTTGCCAACACAGAAAGGTGGACCATCATGAGCATGATGGGAGTCATTCTTGCGGGCGGCAAGTCCACCCGCATGAAACAAGATAAAGCGATGCTGAACTTTGGGGGTATCGGTCTTTTACAGCGACAGTTTGCGATGCTGGAGAGTCTTCTTGGGCGGGGCAATGTGATTGTCAGCGGCGATCGCCCTGATTATCCCCATGTCAAAGACATGGATTCCAGTTTAGGGCCGCTCGAGGGCTTAAGGTCGGTGAGCCACTCTTTACTGAATAAAGGTCAGATCTGCCCTTTGCTTGTCGTGCCTGTCGACATGCCATTTATGACTCCGCATGGATTGAACCGATTGATTCACGCCGCATCCGATGAACCAATGACCAAGTTTAGAGGCCGGACGCTTCCGCTTGTCGTTAACAAGCCCCTTGTTGTTTTTGAGGCGATAGAGAAGATGAAGGCCGGTGCGGATACGGCACGCGAAAGCTCTTTCAAAAATCTGTTTAAAAAAATAGAAGTGCAAGAAATTGAAGCTGAGCCGGAACATTTTTTTGCCAATATAAATACGCCTGAGGACTGGGATGCGACGCTATCATAGGCAAACAATACTGCCGCAAGTGGGACATGACGGTCAGACCAAACTATTGCATTCGAAAGTTTTGGTCATCGGTGCCGGAGGGCTTGGCCATCCTGTGGCTCAGTATTTGGCGGCAATGGGAGTCGGCCATATCGAAATCGTCGACGGCGATGAAGTGAATATCACCAACTTGCACCGTCAAATTTTATTCAGCGACAGTGACGTCGGGAAAAATAAGGCCCGGGTGCTAGCGGAAAAAATCGGAAAAATGAATCCGGAAATTCGGGTTTCCTATGAGTCTGTGTTTTTAAATCGAGATCTCGCATTGAGAGCCTTTGCTGACTTTGATTTGATCATCGATTGCACTGACAATTTTGAAAGTAAGTTTTTAATCAACGATGTTTGTGCTTTATACGATAAGCCCATGATTTATGGCGCGGTTTCTCAGTTTGAAGGGCAAATCGGGGTATTTTGGAAGTCCAAAGGATCCTGTTACAGGTGCCTGTATCCGAGTTTGCCTAAGGCGAGTATACAAAATTGTGCGGAAGCGGGCGTGGTCGGCCCGGTCGTTGGAGCCATAGGCTCACTGCAAGCGCTAGAGGCTATGAAGATTCTGATTGGTAAGGATATCGAGTTGAGCCCCCTTATAGGACGGGTCAATTTTTATAACTTCTGTGACCAATCATTTCGCAGTCTGAAAATACCTCAACGATCCACCTGCCCATGCCATAGGCCCGGCTTTAACGAAGATGAAATTTCAGGGATCGAACAGGGCGAATGCCGCTTCGGTTCCTTGGCACTATTAGTGGATGTTAGGGAAAAAGAGGAATGGAACGAGTTTCATATTGAGGGCAGTTACAATCTTCCGTTGAGTGGGCTTGAGGCCGGTAGAGCGCCGGAGTTCGGGTGCGATCAAGAAGTGATACTGGTTTGCAAAGCCGGGGTGAGAGCAAAAAGAGCTAAAGAATTGCTCGTGAAAATGAATTACAAGAACGTTCGGTGCTCGAGCAGAAGTGTATATGAATATCAAGCTTGATAAAGATGTACGAATTCGACTCACTGACGAAGACGTAAGGAATTGGAAAGCGAGCGGGTATTTGGCGCAATCCTTCACGATCGGAGCGATGGATTTGCAAGTAACTATTTGCCGCGATTCGGCGGCTTCTAAATCCCGCGTTCATTCCGAAGGTCAGAAATTGGTCATATCGCTTGCGTCCGGCGACTGTATCAGCCTGGTTTCGCCCGCTCGATCCACCGAAGGTCTTTCCATCGGGAATATCAATATTCAGATAGATCAGTGGAGTAAAGATAAGCGGAATCGCCATGAGGAAAGAATGAAAGGCCGATTGCGACAGAGATAGCGCATGGTTGGGATCAGGCACCAGTGAAGACTGACGGCGCTAGCGAAATTGCGGATGGTTGGAGACCAAATCCACGGTGGCGGGCAAGTCGGATGCGGAGTCGCCGGCGGCGCTTTGAAGATGCGAGCGTCGCCATCGTTCAAGCCACGCCTGACCTAAGGGGTTTGACAGATCTGCGATGCGAATCGCGGCCTGAGTCGTTTCTTCTTTGGCGCCCGTCGCAAGGCCCTTGCCGATATAAAATCCCGCTTTCAAAAAGGCCACCCGAACGGGCGTGGCGCGACTATAGGTGAAGAGCACGGCGTCTTGGGCGCATTTGGCGCGCACTTTCCTGAAGATGTCGGCGCCCCACATTTCCTGATTTTTCCGGGACGAGTACGGATCGTAGAAAATCAGGTTCGCGGCGGTCGGCTCGCTATCGATGAGTTCAACGAAATTCCCATGGCGCAGTTCCCACGTGAGGCCTTCTTCTGTCCAGCATCCCGTTTCCAGAATGGATTGAACGGCGGTCTCAAAGCCTTTGAAGTGATCGAACAGGTCGGCGTGGTCCAAAGCGAAGCGCAGCAGTTTCATCTCGCGCTCAAAACTCACCAAGCGCAACGGCCGCCGAACCGACAAGCCGCGCGCGCAATGAAGGGTGGCCAGCGCATTGGCGGCCGCGCCCAGGCCGACATCGAAAATCACGAGTTCATCTTGCCGCTCTTCGAAAAGCCTGCGGCGCAGGCCGGACTGGCCGATATAGAGTGAATTCGCCTCGACCCACGGACCGACCGGATTGTGCATGATCTCCATCGTGACTTTGTCGCGAATGGAAATCGCGCCCATGGTGGTGGTGACGATCTCGAAATCCCCGGGCGCCGCGTCTTCCGACATCCGCTAGGGCAGAACCGAAGACGACCAAACGCCCGAGAACAGCCCGGAGTGCGCCTTCACTTGCAAAAGATGGCGTCCCTGGCGGTTGTACTCCCGGGTCTTGCCGCCGAACTCGGAAGCGGTCATTCCGAAGTGCGCGAAGGTGATGTCGGCGCCGTAATGCAAGATCACGCTGTACAAATCGAACCCGTCGGGTCCGCGAGTCGCGTCGATGCTGCGCACCCACCAAAGCTCGCGATTCTTCTGGGTTTGCAAGTCTTCGATGCCGACTTTCGTGTAATCGCCGTAGTACATGCGGGTGTAACTGTCGCGCTGAAACACGGCCGCGTGCAGGCGCACGCCGTTCACGTAGTACGCGCTGTGATCGATGATGGAAAACTGTTGTTGCGCCATCCGGAACATGAAGTCATTGAACCCGCGATCGTCCAAATCGTGCATGGATTGTTGAGCGACCCAACCGGCCTCTTGCATGAACACCGGAGAGTACGCGGGCGCGCCACTGAACACGCTGACCGAAATTTGGCGGGGCGAGAACTCCTTGGCCCGCATGTTCCGGTAC
>DAISHW010000049.1:0-11608 GCA_036822295.1 Bdellovibrionales bacterium
CTTCGAAGTCCCAGTACGCGCCCTTCACCAAGCGAATGGTGAACGGCGTGCCCCGCCGCTTAGCCAAAGCGATCATGCGCTCGGCGTCGGGGGCGGCGTCGCGCAAATAGGCTTGGAGCACGATTCCGAAGTTCGGCGACCGGCGGAATTCCTCCTCCATGATCAGATCCTCGAAAACCTGCAGCAGGAAATCTTTGTGCGCGTACTGCTCCATGTCCAAGTTGATGAACACGCCGCTCGTCATCGCCACGCGGAAAACTTGCCGCACGCGCTCTTTTACGATGGCCAGAGACTGATCCCAGGCGGCCTCGTCGATCTGGGAATAGAGCGCGGTGACTTTGACGGAAACGTTCACTTTGGGGATCGCGCCGTTTTCATCCTGGTCGATCTGCGGGATGTTTTCCCAGGTCGCGGCGTCGCGCGCGAGCCACTGGATGAGTTCTAAGTAGCGATTCAGGTAGTCGGTGGCCTCGCGCTCCGACAAAGTCGCTTCACCCAAAAGATCGGCGGTGAACGTGATCTTTTGTTTGCGGGCCTTCTTGAGCGCGGGCAAAGCGTCTTGCGGGCTTTCGCCGGTAATGAACATCTTGGCCATCGAGGTGACGTTCTTCTTGACGCCGGCCGCGAGCAGGCCCGGCGCCAAAGAGCCGATCCCCAAACCGAAGCTGAAAACCGACGGCAGATCGTCGCCGCTTTCGGCGAAGTACTCTTTCAAGTGCTTGGCGACCTCGGACCCGGAATTCAAATAGGGGAGTACGTCGACGAAGCGGAACATCTGCACCTTGAAGTGCTCGTTCTTCATCGACCAGTCCATGATCTTCCGGTACCAAGTGTCTTTGCTGAACAACGGGGTCGAATCGTCATCGAGCGACTTGAAGATGCGCTCGCCCGTCTGACGGACCGACAGCTCAAGGTCGTTGGGCTTCATGATGTGGGCTCCTTACGATTAGGAAGAGCCGGAATATCACAAAGGCTAGGGGATCGGGAGCTTTTCGCTCCCGCCCTGGCGAAGATGTGATTTGTGATGGGATGGTTGGCTCTTTTGGACTCCACGAGTGTGGTGCGAGCCGATTTGTTACATGTGTCTATAGGCAAGGTTCGGACCAACGTCGGTGGAGTCATTTTGTCCGGCGCTTTCGCGCTAGATTTCTCGCGACCTCGGTCGAGTTGATTGTGACTCTGCGTTAGCAGGGGCCAAAATGTCACTTGTGATAAGCAGGACTTATTCTAAAGGCGTGTTCTATCTTTGAGTTGCTGTACACTGCCGCACTGAATAAGAGGGTGTTATAGGTCATTGTGCGCGGGGCGTCTGTCGGGATTTTAGCCGTTTCGGAAAGCGTAGCGATTTCGGTTATTTACGTAACATAACGCTCCTCCGGCGGAATTTGCTGCCCAAACTCTTCACACCTGACAGCCAGAGCCGAATTTGAGCTCTATTTTTCGTTAGTTATTTCAGCTAGTTAATAAGTGGGCGGCGGCCACCTTCTTGCGATAGGGAGCGGTGAGGAGACGACCTGTGCTGAAGATCCGTGCGGCTTTACCTTTACTGTTTCTGACCCTGTCGGTGTTGCTAACGCAGGCCTGTAGCCGCGCCGTGGAACCCCAGGCGTCCTGCAACTTCGTCCAAAATCCGGAACAACAGAGGGTATCTTGGGAACGCTCGCTGCCGGTGAAGCTTTACCTTCATGATTCCGTACCTGCCGATGCTTTTGACGCCATTGACAGAGCCGTCGCCGAATACAATTTAAGAGCGGGAGGCGGTAAGGAGATCTTTAAGATCGTCGCCCGCGGTGTGGGCGGGAGCTCTGAACCTTCCAAGGACGGTTATTCGATGCTTTATTTTATGAAGACATGGGAGACGGACCGCCAGAGCGAACAGGCCCGCACGACGATTCACTGGACGGGCTCGCAGATCTTCGAGGCGGACATGCGAATCAACGCCCAGAATTTCACGTACCACTACGGGGAAAATACGGACATCTTGGGCGTCGATCTGGACAGTTTGGTGGTGCATGAACTCGGTCACATGTTGGGTCTGGCTCATAATGTAACCTCTGGAAGTGTCATGAATTTCACGCTCGGCGAGGGACAAGATCGCCGCAAGCTCGGGGACGTTGATCTAGCCAGCCTTAAGTGTGAGTACTGATATTGCACCGATTTGGAACCAGGGGAGATTTTAAGTTAATTTAAGTTTGTGAACAGGACCTAGGTGGCTAACATGGATGTAGTCCGTAATTTGAAAGTGGCATTGGAGTTGGATTTGAACACGCAGAAGCTGGAAAGCGCATCAACAGTGGAAAAGACGGTGGTCGAAACCGCTTTGCCGCGCGTGCGCGTGGAAACGCGTGACGTTCTTCAACAGTTGAATTCGAACATCCAATTGCTGGAAGATCTTGGCGGCCGCTTGAGCTTCATGCTCACCGAAGTCCGCTCTCTCATTCGCCGCTGATTCATACTTTCGGGATCTTCAGAGTCAGGATCCCGTTGCTCCATTCGCGCTCCACCAACTTTTCATGCACCGGTCTCGACAGGGGAATTTCCTCGCGGAACGTTTGGTAGTTGTTGGTGGTGAGTTTGGATCCGTTCTCTTCGACTCTGTCTTCGAATCGGCGATTGCCCGAGATCACGAGCTTGTCTTTTTGAACCGTGGCTTTCACGTTGTCGCGCTCATGCTCCGGCACCGGCGCTTTCACGATGTAGTGCAGGTCGGTTTCTTGAATGTCGGCCCCGGCCATCGTGAGTTGGTAGAAGGGGTCCTGGCGCTTGTCGTTGTACTTGCCGATGTCGCGCAAGACTTCGAATTTTTCGCGGTTGAGCGTTTCCACGTAACCGTCCCGCTGCGATTTGAGCGCGACTTCGAGTGATTTCTGGTTCTTGGCCTGCGTGGCCGCGGCTTCGGAGCGTTGCTGCTGCAACGCTTGGCGATAGAATTTCTCGTTCTGCTCGGCTTGTTGTTGGAAAATCTCTTGCTTGTCTTTGATCGATTGCTCGTGGCGCGTTTTCATGTCGGCCTCTTGCAGTTTGTTCTCTTGCGCGAGCAGATCTTGTTTTTGCTTGTAGAGTTCTTGCTGCTTCAAGATGCCTTCGTCGCCTTGTTTGTGCAGGCGCGCGACCTCGTTCGAGTAGTGCTGTCTGGTTTGCGCTTGGTTGAATTCGCCCTTTTGGCGTTCATTTTCGACGCTCTGGCGATTTTGCTCGGTCATGGTTTTCATGCGCTCTTCGCCGGCTTTGGTCTCTTGCTGGAGCGAGGCCTGCGTCGTGTCTTTGAGCCGCGCTTGCTGGTTCATCGCTTCCTGGCGCTGGGTTTGGAAGCGGTCGGCGTCTTGACGTTTCTGATCGTCGAGCTGCGCCTTCGAAAACTTGGCCTGCGTCTCGTAAGTCTCGCGATGCGAGGTCTTCAGCTGCTTGACGTTCTCTTGGTGTTCGCCGTCTATTTTTTTCAGCTGCTCGGAGTTGCGGCGCTCGATCTTGGCCTTCTCTTGTTCGGACTTTTGGTAAAGACCGTTCACTTCGGCCGACGTTTGCTTTGCGACTTGCTCGCGTCTTTGATTCTGTTCGGCGTTGATCTTCCGCGTGACTTCGGTTTCTTTTTTGCGGAGGTCGTCGTTCTTCGCGGCGTATTGGCGTTGCGCCTTCTCGAGCGCTTCACGTTTGTCGTCTATGCCCTCGCGAAGCGAGTCGATTTTCTGGTCCGCGGCGTTCTTGGTGTCGATGTAGCGGCGTTGCGCGTGGTTGCGCTCATAGGTGGCCTTGGCGTCGGATTGGCTCTTGATCTGCTCCAGGCGCTCTTGGTTTTCGCGGCGCACGTGGTTGACGGCCGCCGCGCTCGAAGTGTTCTCTTGCTTCACGTCCTTGCGATTTTTCGCGCGGGCTTGCTCGAGTTCTTCTTGTCCTTCCTGTTGAATCTGCTGCTTCTTCTTGCGGAAGGACTCCTGCAATTCATTCAGCTCTTGCGCCTGAGACGCGCGCTTGGATTGAATTTCCGACATATGAACATGTTAACACGCCGAGGCTTACGTTTTCGGTCCAGAGTTGGTGTCGGACTGGTCATCCGTCTTGGGATTGGGGCAATAGCGCTTGCGGTGCGACGTATTGCCTTTGCACATCCAAGTCGCGCGGTAGGTGATCGATTCCTCGAGCTTAAGCGGGTGGTACTTGCGGTACTGCCTGGGGTCGAGGTTTGAAACCTCGACGCGCTCCTGGCCGCTCGTCGGGTCCATGATCACGAGTTCGAACACTCGGTATTCGGCGCGGGCCATGGCAATGAGCATCAATATATGCAGCATGTCTACCTTATCGGTCGGCAGTCAGAAACGCGTTAGAAAAGATTGAGGTGGTTGCCAGTGCGGTTTCGGGTGAGGTATCTCGTGTCCCATGAAAACAATTTTTTTGCTCTCTGTGTTCCTGGTGGGATTTTTCGCTAACGCTCAAACCGAATTGCCTAAGCTCACGTGGAGCGGTGACATACGTTACCGGTCGTCCCGCGCGCAAGACGGCGCGAAAGAAACGCGATTGCGCCAGCAGCTGCGCGCGCGCTTAGGCGTGCGTGCCGAGGTGAATGAAAACACCGACGCCGTTTTCCGTTTGATGACCGCGACTTCGCCGATCTCGGGCAACCAGGATCTGGGCGATTCGGCGGCTCCGGGAATGGTTCGTCGCGGATTCGGCCTGGATTGGGGTTACATCGATTGGAATTTCAACGACGAGGGCGAGGCGTGGCTCGGTCGCGTCGCCAATCCGTTGTGGTCCCCGAATAAAGTGCAGACGATGTTCGACGCGGATATGTCGTTCGAAGGTCTGGCGCTTCGTTGGAACGGGAGCGGTTTCTTCGCTTCCGCCGGCGCGTTCATGATCAGCGACAACTACAACTCCGTGGCGGGCGCGGATCAAGCCGATCAAGGCTTGGCCGGCGTGGAGGTCGGCTACGCGTTGAAGGGCGAGGGAATCGCGTGGACTTCGCGCGTGGGCCACATCGCCTATGCGAATATCGACGGCGCGCCCGTGACGTCCGCGGGCGGGAATTCGACCGGCACAGTCGGTACGACGACGGTTTATACCGAGGAGTATTCGTTGTGGGAGCTCGGCACCGAGTTCAAACACAAGCTCGGCGCGACCGACATGACTTACTACGCCGAATACATCCTGAACGAAAAGGCGGATAAGGGCCAGAACGCCTTGGAAGCCGGTGTGAGCGCCAAAATCTCTAAACTCACGTTGGGCGTCGCCTATATCTTGAAAGAGAAAGACTCGGTCGTTGCGGCCTTCACGGACAGCGACACCGGCGGCGGCGGCACCGATCAGCGCGGAGAGCGCCTGACGGTCGGCTACGCGCTCGCGAAGAACGTCGCGGCCACGCTCGACTACTGGATGACCGATCGCGGGATCAGCGGCAAATCCACCGACTACAAGCTCGCGATGCTCAATCTCATGGCCAGCTTCTAGAGCGGCGGAGTCTGCCCATTTGGCCCCTCGGAGACTTGTATAGTCC
This sequence comes from Bdellovibrionales bacterium, assembly GCA_036822295.1. Classification (GTDB taxonomy): domain Bacteria; phylum Bdellovibrionota; class Bdellovibrionia; order Bdellovibrionales; family UBA1609; genus JALHOQ01. The sequence goes on from DAISHW010000049.1 coordinate 5,489, forward strand.
CCATTTGGCAAAATGCCTCTAGCACCGTTTTAGAGGGGGCAGTTGCCAAATGATTATTTGGCAATTGAGGACACTTCGCTCCCCCTCAGCATGTGGTGGCGAAACAGGCGTGGCTCGTCGGTAAAACCGTCCAGAGAAAATTGATGAGTTTGCCAAAGAATCATTTGGCAAGTGGTATGCGTAAAATGCTCCGTGAGCCGTTTTGCCAAATGGGGACTATACAAGTCTCCGAGGCAGAATATAGGGATTTCCAAATTCTCGCTTCGCAACTCGTGCGCGGCTTAGTGGCGGTTCGACTCGGCGGCGAACAAAGAGTTGTCGACGATGTGAAAATAGGTGCGCAGGAGCATCTCGAAGCTTTCGTCGTCCAAAGACTCGAGCCACATGCGTTTCTCTTGCAGAGTTTCGTGGCCGACGAAATCGGTGAAGAGTTCTTGGATCTTGTCCAGATTGCGCATGTGAAACAGATCCATACTTTCGGTGGGCTGTTTCAGGATCCGGGCGATTGTCTCATTGTCGAACAGCAGGTGAATGCCGTTCATACTTTGAGCGAGAAGATGTTCTATTTGGTCCAGGTGCGCGTCGTTCAGTTTTAAGTCTTTCACCAGTTCATGTTTTGGTTAAATCCCTGTTTGAGCAAGGGAAAACCTGCGGAATTTGACGAACCAGACCCTCGCATTTATCCTTAAATCGGAGGCTAGACTTTTGTCCGTCTCGGTTTGAGACGACCGAATTCGTGTATACTATGAGCATGTCGAAGTCCTCGAAAAAGAAGGAAAGAATCGTCATCGACGAGGCTCACGGCCTTGTCTTTGAAACCGAGAACGAACTCTACTCGCATTTCGAGCGAGAGATCCAAACGCTCGAGTCGGAGTTCTTTCAGCTCCGCAAAGAGACCGACATCGAGGAAGAGGAATTCAAAAAATACGACAAGCACCCCGACAAGCTGCTCGACGACCCCGACGAAGTTTGGGAGGACACCGACACGCTGACCAACCAACGCATGTTCATTTACATCCGCCGCTTCGATAAGGTTTCGCACGTGGCGGCATGCTATCTGACCGAGAGCACGCCGAGCTTCGTGTACCTGCATTTCCCGACGGGCGACGACGATCTGGTGGAACGCTATCGCCGCGGACATATGGTGTTCGAGCGCTCCGATGCGGACATTCCCACCGGCGCGATCGACGGCGACGCGCTTCATGAGGGCGACGACCTGGCCGCGGGCCTGTACAAGGCGATGCTCGCGCTTCGCAGCGAAAAGGACCTGACGGAGGACGACTTCCACGAATACGCCGATTGCCGAGAACTCGCGCTCGAAGAGGCCGACGAGATCTGGCGCAGTTCGGACACCTTGGGCAACGTGCTGGTGAGTTTCATCAAAGAGTTCAACGAAGAAGAAGACTTCTATTACGTCGTCGTGACGGTCGAAGACGCGCCTTCGGGCAGTCATGCGCTGCTGTTTTCGTTCCCCACCCGTGACAAAGGGTTGGTGGATCGCTATCGCCATGGCGAGAACTTGCAGGCCGAAGAAGTCGTGCAGGAGTCCTCGCACTGATGCGCGTTCTGATTTTGCTTCCGTTCGTCTTGGCCGCTTGCGCGTCCACAAAACCCAGAGACGCGACGGACGAAGCCATTCGACTCGAACTCAAAGGCAAGCCTGGCGAAGTGACCGACACGCGCTACTTCTCGAACTCGCGCGTGAGGACGTTCACCGAGAATCAATTGATCCGCGATCATCAAGAGGCCGTCGACTTCACCGTGCGCACCGACGTGAAGTCTTACGACGCGAACGACAAGATCTTGAAATTCAAGGTCACGACCACCAAGAAAGACGGCCCGGTGCCGCTGCATGATCTGGCGTTCCCTGAATACAAAGAAAGCGTCGACTTCGTCGTGCACGGCGCGAGCGGTAAAGTCTTGAGCGCGGGCTCCCATTCTCCGCAAGGCATTTTCTTCGTGCCGTCGCTGCCTTTGCCGAGTGGTGAGGTGAAGGTCGGCGACACGTGGACCATGGATCATGTTTGGTATTCGGCCTCGGAAGGCATTCCGATGAAACTCGATGTGGTGGCGATCTTCAAAGACATCATGCCGTGCGGGAGTGACCGCTGCGCGGACATCGAGATTTCGGGGAACGTGAAGATCGCGCCGGGCATCGATCCGGCGATGGGCCGCTTCGAATCGCGCATCTGGGGCCGCCTGTTGTTCGCGGTGGGGCGCGGGGAAGTCGTTTGGTCCGAGATGCGCAATCAAGAGCAAATGCTCGCTCCCAAAGAGCGCATGGACGTCGTGAGCTGCATGCTCTCGGAGACGAAACTCACCAAAGAGTACCGCACGAAGTTCGATTGCACGCCGGACGAAACGCTGATTCAGTCGGTTCCGAAGCTCTAATCCCAATCGTGACAGGTGAATTCGCGCGGAAAGGGCTGACAGCCCAGGTTCGCGCGGATGCGATTGTTGGCCATGATGGCGTTGATGCGGAACGTTTGGCGGGGGTGGCCCGTGTGCCAGTAGTTTTGGCTCGGGGCCATCTTCGCGTGATCGTGCTTCACGTAGTAGCTCGAGCAGAGCGTGTCGACGTTGCCTTCGATAAACGCCAGCCAGTTTGCCGGCGCCGCTTTGTCGTCAAGGGCAAAGCCCATGGCCCCGACCGCGAGCAGATCGCCCTCGATCTCACGTTGCAATAAGGGATCGAGGGCCATTTCTTCCTTAGTGATCTTGAGCAAAGCCGGCGTGCAGGTTTTCAAAGAATGCGCGCCCATGCGCAAGTGAAGATCGGCGGGCTCAATCGCGAAATCCGAGCGGCGGATCGAGAGCAAGTGGCCGATCTCGTGAGCCGTGTTCCACCACAAAGAGTCCGCGCCCATATCTTCCGATAAGCGCGCGAGATAGGTCGGCGAATACAGAATCTCGTAGGATTTGAAGAGCGCGTTCATCGCGCCCGGATAGCGCTTGAATTCCTCGTAGCTCACCACGGGCCGGGCCGCCGAAAGACTGGCCACTTTCTGCAGGCGGTGAAACAACGTCGTGCCTTTGCGGCCGGTGAGCCAGCGGGCGTAGCCAACGTTCACGTCCTGCACGAGCTGCTGCAATCGCGTTTGATATTCGGCGCCTTGTTGAATGCCGATCGCGAAGGCGACGTGATCTTCGGGCGGCGCCATGTAGCGGGTGCTGCGGCAAATACGATCGATTTTGGCCTGCGTGACTTCGAAGCGCTCCTTCAGATCCCCCAGCGAGCATAAAACGCTTTGAGTGACCGCCGGGCGCCCGGACTTGATCACGCGGTGGTAGTTGGCCAGGCTCTGCAGCGCCGGCTCGGCCATGGCGATCCCAGCACCCGTCATAAGGGCGATCAGACTCCATAAACCCGTTTTTAAAAGCGCTATACGCATGGCTCTATTCCGCCACCGGCTGTCTCAAAACTAGACAGTCAGCGGCCCTAGGTTAGCAGTTCGTTTCTAACGAAGCGGAATAGTGCAAGAGAGTGGCCTAACTGAGCTCCACCCAGGTGACGCCGTCGCCGCCAGAGTCGGGCGTGCCGGCCTTCCATTTCTTGACGTAGTTCGAGCGCGACAGGTAACCGCGAATGCCCTTTTTCAGGGTGTCGGTGCCGTGGCCATGCACGATCTTGATGCGTGATTCGTCGTTGACGGCGGCGGTGTCGAGTTGGTCTTCAAGCATGTGCAGCGCCTGATCCAAAGTTTGGCCGCGCACGTCGATGGTGCGGTCCTCGTCGAGCGGCGAGGTCACGGCGCCCACGCGCCGGGCGATTTCGACGGTGGGATTCATCGCCTGGGCGGGCGGCCGCAGCTGTTGCCATGATACCATCAAGCGCATCGAGTTGGACAGGATCGCCACTTCGCCTTTGCCGTTCGGCACTCCTTGAATGACCGCATCGCGACCGATGGAAGTGGCAAAAACTTTCGAGCCCGGGGGGAAGGCGCGCGCGAAGTCCTCGGCGGTTTCGATTTTGGGCGCGGTTTTCGCCGGCACCGCCGACGCTTTGATCACCTCGGGCATCTCGTGCTTGATCTGCTCCAGGCGCTCGTGACGGCGGAACACATCTTCGACTTTGCTGTGCTCGATCATGGTGTCGATTTTCTTTTCGGCGCGGCGAACCGCCTGATCGACCATCTTGTCTTTATCGCGTTCGAATTTTTCCAGGAGCGCCATGTAGCGCGACTTCTCGGCCTTGGCCTCTTTGCCCTGGCGGGCGGTGTCCTCGGGCAGTTTGCGCAGCTCTTCCTTCATTTGTTCCACTTCGTCGAGCCCGGTCAGGTAGCGCTTGACCTCGGGACTTAAGAGCTCCATCGCGTTCTTCACGATTTCGGGATCGACGCCAACGCGCTTGGCGGTCTGAATGGCGAGCGATTGACCCGGCACGCCCATCAGGAACATGTAAGTCGGCTGGCCAGATTTCGCGTCATACTCCAGGCTCCCGTTCACGACGCCCGAGTTCTCGTCCCAGCCGAGTTTGAGCGGACCTAAATGCGAAGTGATCACGCCGAAGCTTCCGTTCTTGGCGAACGAATGGATGAACGCGCGGGCGAGAGCCGTGCCCTCTTCGGGGTCGGTCGAGCCGCAGATTTCGTCGATCAGCAGCAACGTCAAGGAGCCGTGGGCGTGGGTGGCCTCGTTCAAAATCTTCAGGTGCGCCGCGAACGTCGACAGATGCTGGTCGACCGACTGCGCGTCGCCGACCGCGACGAAGACTTTCTCGAAGAACGGAAGTTTCGAGCCCGGAGCGGCCGCGATCAATAACCCGCAGCGCGCCATCTGCGCGGCCAGGCCCACGGCTTTGAGCAGAACGGTCTTGCCGCCCGCGTTCGGGCCGGACAGCAGCAAGATGCGGCGATCGGAATTGAGTTGCACGTCGTTGGCCACGACGTCGACGTTCGCGAGCAATAGCAGCGGGTGTTTGAGCTCGATCAGGCTCAGCGAAGTCTCGTCGAAGCGGCAGGGCGCGCCTTGCATGAGCCCCGCGAGCTGGCCTTGCGCCAGGCGCACGTCGGCTTCGATCAAAATTTTCTGCGCGGTTTCGAAATCGCTCAGGCGCGTCAGCAGATAGGCGCTGAGCTCCTGTAGCAGACGTTCGATCTCTTCCTCGATATCGAGCTCGATCTGGCGCAGGCGATTGTTGAGCGGAATGATTTCTTTGGGTTCCATGAACACGGTGGCTTTGCTTTGGCTCGAGGCATGGGTGATGCCCTCGAACTGATTTTGTTTGCCACTGCGGATCGGCAGGACCCAGCGGCCCTCGCGGGTCGTCACGTAGCGATCTTGCAGCATCGGCTCGAGCTCATGCTGGCGGATCAGGCGGTCCAAGATGTTTTGCGTTTGACGGACGATTTGATTCTTCTCGTGAAACAACTTGAACAGCGTCTCGCTGGCGTCGGAACGAATGTCGCCCTCGGGAGTCATGATCTGATCGATGGCGCTCAACGGTTCATCGGCTTCGAACAGCGCCGCGACGATCTCTTTGGTCCACGGGGTGGGGGCTTCTTTGAAAATCTCTTTGAGCGCCAGGGTCTCTAGGCAGAAATGGCGCACGTCTTTGAGCTCCAGGGTTTTCAAGACGGCTTCTTTGCGCAGGCGCTGATGCCAAACGGGATAAAGATCCAAAGACTCCATGAACGGACGGCGGCCCAGGGCCAAGACCTGCATGGCCTCGATGATCAGGGTGAAGCTGCGCTCGGCTTCGGCGGGGCCGGAAAGCGGCTCGAGCGCGCGCAAACGATCGCGACCGACTTGCGAGGTCGCGAAGTTCGCCAAACGAGTCAGAATTTCGTCCCAATCCAAATTGCGAATGCGTTCCGTCACTTCAATCCTTACGGCGTCCCACAACCGGAATCGCCACGACCGCGAGCCCGAGTAGCGCCGGCATCGCGTAGTAAGCCCAACCCATGAACGGCGTGGTCGCGGGTTCAAGGGAGTACGGTACTTCGTATAAAGAAAACCATTCTTGGTGTAAAGGCCCGAGCGGCAGAATATCGCCGTTGGCCAGGACCACGGTCGTGATTCCCGTATTGGTCGAGCGCACCAGGGGTCTTCGCACCTCGATCGCGCGGGCGAGCGTCATGTACAGATGCTGCATCGGTTGCTGCCACTTGCCGTACCAGC
>DAISHW010000049.1:11618-11966 GCA_036822295.1 Bdellovibrionales bacterium
GCGCGCGGTTGAACCAGTCGAACAGCCCCTCGTAGCAAATCTGCACGCCGATTTTGATCTTGCCGGCGTCGAGCACCGACGGCCCGGGTCCGCGGCCGAAGCTCGCGACTTGCGGGAGCAGGTCATAGAGTTTCGGGTACCACTCGGCGCCCGGCAGGTATTCGCCAAACGCCAGCAGAATGGTTTTGTGATAGGGCGGCGAGAGCCAGCGCCCCTCGCGGTTGAGCGCGAAGAACGAGTTCGTGGTTTGCTGGCGCGGACCCGTCTTGGAATAGCCGCCGGTCAGTAAATTGGTGCCGAAGCCTTGAATGCTGGCGCGCAAGCGGGCGGCGTAGCCGGTCGACAGAT
>DAISHW010000050.1:0-8860 GCA_036822295.1 Bdellovibrionales bacterium
CGGATCCAGGAGTTCCGCGCCCGCGCGGAAGCGGTGCGCGTGAAGATCCTGCCGGCGATCCTGTCGCTGGAGGGCGCGCGCGCCCTGCTCGATCGCGCCGATCTGTTGATTACCGGCGATACGAGCATCAAGCATCTGGCCAATGCGCCGGCGATCCGCGTGCTTGAACTTTGCCTGGGCCCGAGCGACCCGCGCCGCACCGGGATCTACAAGGAAAACTCTTTGATTTTGCAGGGGCAGATCAGCGCCGACGCGGTGACCGGAGCCGCGCGGGCGATGTTAGGGGACAATTGGTTCGATATTGAAGCTTTGAGCCGGCAACATCGCGAGGCGCGCTGGATGCGCACGCGCCAGCTCGCGACAGGCTACTGGTTCGCGGCCGACGTGACGGCGATGCGTCCCGAAATCGTCGTTGATGATCTGGTCGCCCGTTGCGCGTGGAAATTGGCTTTGAATCGCGGACGTGACGCCGAGTTCATCGAATTCGGCTCCGAGAGCGTGTCGTTGCGCCGAGAACTGGGTGAGCTGTTCAACGATGAACATCGCGCGCCGCTGATGCGCCAACTCGATTTCTTGGAATCGCGCGAAAGCAAGAAGGTCGAAGTCGCCAATTCCGCGCTGACCTCGTTGCGCCGCGAGTTCCGCGCCGATCTGCCGGGCGACATCGCCGGTTACCGCCGTCGTCAGATCGCTTTGGAGAAGACGCGCGAGCATTCCGAATTCAAAACCAAACTCATCCGCACGCTAAAGTCCAATTGGACGGAGTCCCTATGAACGACACGAACGACAAACTGAAAATCGCATTGGCCCGCCTTGAAGCGTCGGCCCAAAAGATCATCGCGACTCGCGGGTACAGCCGCGACGCGAAGAGTTTGAAGCTACTCGAAGAAATGGTGAAGGAACAGTTGATTCATGCGAATTCTCGTACTGCAACTCGCTCGATTCGGTGACATTTACCAGACGTGGCCGATTTTAAAAGCGTTGGCCCGCAGTCACCCGGATGCTGAAATTCACGTGCTGGTGCGCCAGCGCTTCCAAGCCGCCTTGAGCGGTCTGGCCGGCGTGCGCGTGCACGCGTTGCCGACCGCGGACATTCTGGCGCCGATCTATGCGGCCGGCGATGAAAACGCGGCCCATGGCAATCTGCTTGGTTTCCTTGGGCCGCTGAGAGATTTGAATTTCGACCGCATCGTGAACCTTTCGTTCTCTCCCGTGTCGAGTTATCTGGCCGACGCGGTCGCGCACGCGCGCACAGCGACCACGGGCTACACGCGTTTTGAAGATGGGTACTTGCGCATCCCCGACGACCCGAGCGCCTATTTCTTCGCGCAGGGCGAGATCGGCGGCGCCAACCGCTTTCATATCACTTCGATTTTCGCCGCGGTCGCGGGCGTCGATTTGACGCCTGAAGATTTCGCGGGCGGGGAACGCCCGCGTTCCCGTCATGCGTTGATTCACTTGGGCGGGAGCCAAAGGGAGCGCAGCTATCCGGCGGAGCTTTGGGCGCGCGCGATCAAAGATATCTGCCGGGATCACGATTGCATTTTGATCGGCAGCCCCGGCGAGAGGGCGCTCTCTGAAACCGTGCTGGCCGCGGTCGCGTCGCCGCGCTTAAGGAACCTGTGCGGCAAGACTCGGATTGAAGAACTGCCGGCGCTGGTCGGTGAAGCGTCGTTGTTGGTCGGGGCGGACAGCGCCCCCGCGCAGCTGGCGGGCCTGACCGGCACTCCGGTTTTGCAAATCACCTCTGACGCCTCGAACTTTTGGACGACTGGGCCGACGGCGCCGGGGAGCCGGGTGCTGTATGAGGCGGAATTGCAGGAAATCGATCCGGCTCGTATCGCGGCCGAGGCCCGCGCGATGCTCGAAGGACGTCCTCCCGAAGGCCCTTGCGCGTTCCGGACCGAGCGGATCGGCGAGTACCGTCTTCATGAACTGCATTTCGACGATTTTTCATGGCGCTTGATTCAAGCTCTGTACACCCAGTCTCCTTATCCCGAAACCGGGGAGCGCGCCGATTTGCTGGCCTTTCAACGTTTGCACGAGATCAGCGGGCTCGCGTTGGATCAATTCGACGGCCGGCCGCTCGAGGCCCGCGCGCTCGGCCAGATCGACACGCTCTTGAACGAAGTGGGCCGCCTGAACCCGCGCGTGCGCCCGTTGGTTCAATGGTTTGAGACCGAACGCATGCGCTTGCCGCCGGGCACGCTTGAAGAAACCGTCGCGCGGTCGCGCGCCTTGTTCACCGATTTGCGCTTGATCTCGTCGGTTTACCATCGACCCGCGAATCCCGAAGAGGGCTATCGCCGCGCCCGTGAACTTTGTTCCGAGCTTTGTCCCGCTTTGCGCGAGTTCGACTTCGGTTCCCATGAGGACGCCTTCCAATCCTTGGTGAGCACGCTGCACGAGCTCGCCGCGCACTCGACGAAGGTCGGTGGCGCGAGTTGGTCGGAGCGTTTGGAGTCGCTGCACTCCGCGCTCGAGCGCCGCGATTTCATCGAAATCGCCGATCAGCTTGAGCACGAACTGCTTCCTGCTTTATCCTGATGGGGCGTGGAGCGTAAGACGATCGAATTGTTCACCCACCAGGGCGCGCCGGCTTGGTGGACCGAACTGCAAGAACTGAATTCCCTGGACAGCGAATGGGTGGTCTCACCCGATTTTCTGCCGCGCGCCTCGGTCATCATGATCCCGCGCGAAGAATTGCCGCGCGTAAGACGCGGGGAACTTTCCTTCTCAAAAGCCTATATCATCGTCGATCACGGCTGGACCGGGCAAAATCTGAAGCGCGCGCTGCAAACCGTGAAGGGTGCGCTGTTCATGGATGTCGGCGACGGCGTTCCCGAGTTGAGCAAGGTCGTGCAGGTTGCGCTGACCCGCCAGCTCGAGAAAGACCGCAACAGCCGCTTGATGCAGACCACGCGTTTGCAAAACCGCCAGATCGAGGAACTGAACCGCGGTTTGGAGCAGGTCGTTCTGGATCGCACGGTGAACGAAACCGATTCGCGCAAGGCCAGTCAGAAGAACGTGGCCAAGGTGCGCGAGATCATCGGCTTCATCAAAGAGCTCACCCAGCTCTTCGACATCGCCGATCTTTTGCCGGCGATCCGCAGGCAATTGAAAGAGTACCATTCGCTCGATACGCCGCTGCTCTTCGTTCCGCGCGGCGAGGCGTTCGGCGATCTTTACTATCTGCGCGGCTCGCAGACGATCCGCACGCGCGTGCGCGGCGAGTGGGTGGCGTCGCCGCGGATTCGGGTCAATGAGCCCTCGGACAGTTTGTTTTTGGCGAATGCGATGGGGCGCCCTTTCGGCAAGGTGATCCGCTTTCCGTTGGTCACGGTCCGCCATCAAAAAGACGTGTCGCGCTCGCCCCTGTTGATGTTCGAACACAGGTTGACGGCGAAAGACCTGGATCCGCTGGTCAGCGCTTTAAGCGAGAAGCTCCAGCCCGTGAGCTGGGCGCTTGATCGCCTGGTGCTCGAGCAGGAGTTGAAAAGCGCTTCACGCGATTGGGAGATGACGTTCGATGAGCTGTCGGAGCCGATCGCGATTTTGGATCACGACGGGCGCGTGCTGCGCGCGAATTCGCATTGGCGCGACGAATTCAAAGGGGTGCTGCAGACCAGCGGCGATACGTTTCGCGTGGGTCAGCGTTTATACGCGGTCGAGCGCTATCCGATCCGCATGAGTTTGGAAGATCCGCCTCTTTCGTGGGTCGTGTATTTGCGCGACGAAACGCGCTCGCAGCGCCTGAAAAGCCAGGTCGTGCAGGTCGAAAAGATGTCGGCTATCGGTCATCTGGCCGGGCACATCGCCCATAAATTGAACAATCCCTTGACCGGCATTCGTTCGCTCACTCAAGTGCTCTTGACGGAAACCCCGCCGGACGGGCAAGTGCACCAGGATTTGAGCGAGGTCGAGCGGGCCTCGGCGCGTTGCCAAGGCATCATCAACAATCTGCTCGATTTCTCCAAAGGCGGGCTCGAGCAAAAAGTCCAAGTGATGGATTTGAACGAAATCGCGCGCAAAACGTTGCCGTTCTTGAAATCCGCCACCGGGCGTTTTCGCAGCGATATACAGTTCAGCCAGGAAGAATTGCCGGTCAAAGTCGAACCTCATCTGATGCAGCAGGTGATTTTCAATTTGGTCAACAACGCCTGCCAGGCGATGAGCGAAAAGGGGGAAATCGCGGTGCACACGCGCCGCAATAAATCCTGGGCGCTGCTTGAGGTGCGTGACACGGGCCCCGGCATCAATGCCGAACTTCTGGAAAAGATCTTCGAGCCTTTTTTCACCACTAAAAAAGAGGGCGAGGGCACGGGGCTCGGTCTGTCGTTGAGCCGCGATTTCGTACGCCAATTCGGCGGCGACTTGGAATGTGAATCGAATCAAGGCGAAGGCGCGGTCTTTCGCGTGCGCTTGCCGCTCGAGGCGGACGCGTGAAAGTGCTCGTGGTCGACGATGAGCCTTTGGTTAGACTTTCTTTACGTCGCGCTCTCGCCAAATGCGGCCACACCGTCGAAGAGGCCGAAGACGGACAAAGCGGCATCGAGAAGTGGAAGAGTTTCTCCCCCGATCTGGTGTTCCTGGATGTGCTGATGCCGCGGCTTTCGGGCCCCGACTTATTGCGCGTGCTGCCCGCCGCGACCAAAGGCGCTACGAAAGTCGTCTTGATGAGCGCCTTCACCGGGGAGTATGATCTCGAAAAGGCGAAGGCGCTCGGAGCTCACCTTTTTATTCCGAAGCCCTTCGAAGACGTTTTCGCGATCGTTCGCGTGGGAGAGGAATTGTTTCGTGTCGGATAGGCCGCAGCCCGTAGTTAAAAAAGTCCGACCGTACCCGTTCGACGCCGTGCTTGACCAGAACAATCAGAAGACACCTGTCGAGGTCATCTTTCTTTCCCCATTGGGCGTGATCGTTCGCCTGAAGTCGCAAATCGTGCATGTGGGTGAATTCTATAAAATCATTTTCGGCATTCCGGTGATCAACGCGTCGGTCGAAACGCAAGTGCGCGTGATCAAGACGACCGACAAGTCTTTGGACACCAAGCCAACCCTTGTCGATCGCGTGGCGGAACTGCACTTCCAAGCGCTGACTCCGGCCGAGAAAATGGCGATCGCCGAATTCGTGCATGCCATCGGTCAGGAACAGTGAGAATCATCGCCGGCAAATACCGCGGGCGCAAGCTCGTCGATTTTCAAGCCGACAATATCCGGCCCACCACCGATCGCGTGAAAGAGACTCTGTTCAATAAACTGATGCACGTGACCGAGGGCGCCCGCGTGCTCGATTTGTTTTCCGGCACGGGCAATCTGGCGCTCGAGTGTCTGTCGCGCGAGGCCGCGTGGGTCGACCTGGTCGAGAGCCATGCCAAGAGTTTGGGGATCATCAAGGAGAATTTTCAACTCCTGAAGGTGACGGAGGGTTTCAGGATCCATTGTCTCGATGTTTTCCGTTACATCGACGGGTACCGGAAAGATCTTTACGATTTGGTGATCGCCGATCCGCCGTTTACCGAAGCTCTGGCGCACCGTTTAGCTACGGTGATCGGCGCTTCCACGAATCTATTGAAGCCCGGCGCCGTATTGGTGATTGAAGCCGGTTCCAAAGAGCGCATGGATCAGGATTACCCGGGACTAATTCGCTTGGATCGACGGGAGTTTGGTGATAAGCACCTGAACTTCTTCGAGAAAGCGAATTATGATCAAGGCGATATATCCCGGTAGTTTCGATCCCATAACGCTCGGTCATCTCGACATCATCCGCCGCATCCAACCTTTGTTTTCCGAACTGGCCGTTGTGGTCGCCAACTCCCAGCGCAAACAGTATTTGTTTTCGCTAGAGGAGCGCGTGCAGCTGATTCGCGCCAATCTTCATCCGGACGTGCGCATCGATAAAACCGATGGCTTGATCGTCGATTACGCGCGCGAAAAGGGCGCCAAGGTCATCGTGCGCGGGCTGCGCGCCGTTTCCGATTTCGAGTACGAACTGTCGATGGCGGGGGCGAACAAATCTTTGAGCGACGACATCGAAACGATGATCGTGTTCACGCGACCCGAGTTCGGCTTCGTGGCCTCGACCATCGTGAAAGAGGTCGCGCATCACGGGGGCGATCTCACGAAGATGGTGCCTGAGAACGTGGCCGACGCGTTGGCCGAAAAAATAAAAGGAAAGGTCTGATACGTGCTCTCTAAGAAAGCCCAGAAACTGAAACCGTCGCCGACTTTGGCGATCGCCGCGAAAGCCAAAGAGCTCGCGGCGCAAGGACATCACGTGATTTCACTTTCAGTCGGCGAGCCGGATTGGGACACGTTTCCGCTGATCAAGGGCGCGGCGATCGAGGCGATTCAAGCCGGGCAGACCAAGTACGCGCCGAGCAACGGATCCCCGCAGCTGCGTACGGCGATCGCGCATCAAACGCAGAAACTTTTGGGCGTCGAGTATTCGCCGAACGCCGTGACGGTGAGCACAGGCGCCAAGTTCATTTTGTTCGCCGCTTTGCAGACGCTGGTCGATCCCGGCGATGAAGTTTTGATTCCGGCGCCGTACTGGGTGAGCTATCCGACGATGGTGGAACTCGTCGACGGCGTCCCCGTGATCGTGGAAAGCGACGAACAAACGGGTTTTAAACCGCTGGCCCATCACATCGAAAAGAAAATCACCGGGAAGACCAAGGTTTTACTGCTGAACAGCCCGAACAATCCGACCGGACAGATGTACACGAAGGACGAGCTCGAAGGCATCGCGACGCTCTTGCGCCGTCACCCGAAGATCGTGGTGATCAGCGACGACATTTATAACCAGTTGGTGTTTGAATCCGAGAACGTGGCGCCGCACCTGCTTCACGCCGCGCCGGAACTGAAGGAGCGGGTGATCGTGGTGAACGGCGCTTCGAAAACCTATTCGATGACCGGGTGGCGTTTGGGTTGGGCGTTGGGACCGGAAGCGGTGATCAAAGCGATGTCGAATTACCAGAGCCAGACGGTGAGTTGCGCGAGTCCGTTCGCGCAAACCGCGCTGATCGCGGGTCTGCAGAATTGCCAAGAGGAAGTGCGCGATCATGTGAAGCTCTTGCGCGAGCGACGCGATCTTTTCGTGGAGGCGTTGAACGGCGTGCCTGGCTGGAGGTCGGGGTATCCGCAAGGCGCATTCTACGTTTGGGCGGACGTGCGCGGGATTTTCGGGAAAATCTGGAAGGACCAGCGCTTGAACACATCGAACGAGGTGGCGACGGCGTTGCTCGAGAGCGAACGCGTGGCGGTGGTTCCCGGCGCCGAGAGCGGATTGGAGGGCTATCTGCGTTTGAGTTTCGCCCTTCACGAAGTCGATCTGAACGAAGCGGTGAAGCGCATTCGCGGTTTCACCCAAAGCCTGGCCTAGGCTAGACGCGCCTTAGGTCGTCTTGTGCATCGCGGCCCCAGTCTCTAAACTGAAAAGAGACTGGGGGTCCATGTGACTGTCTGGACGTTATTACAGATCGTTTTCAATCTTCTGATGTTCGGCGGAATCGTCGCCCTGACTTTAAGACTGCGTCGCCCTCCGCAAGACGATCCGCGCTTGAGCCGCGGACTGCAGCTGCTGCAAACCAAGATCACCGTGCTCGAGGACCTATCGGATCGCACCGATGCCCAAGTGAAGCAGCTTTCGCAGCTTTTGGAACAGAAAAATCGCGTGTTGCAAAATAAAATTCTCGAAGCCGAGCAGCAGATCCTGAAGATCGATCACTCGATGTCGAAGAGCATGGAAGTGGCCGAGATATTCCAAGATAAAATTCCGCATCATGAAATCGCCGAACGTCAACGCACGATCGAATACGTGAAGGCCGCGCGCATGGCCAATTCCGGGCTGAGTGTCGAGGAGATCGCGCAGAGCGTGCACTTGCCGCGCGAGCAGGTGGAACTCATCGCCAAGTTCAACCGCGAACAGCTGATGTTCGATGAAGAGCAACTGCCGCCGTGGGTGGCGCATGCTGCCGCGAAGCCGAGCGAGCAGCCGTCGTTCGCTCTGGGCGATATTGATTTTGTCAGTCAGATCGATCCGCGCGCCCACGATCCCGAGCCGATGGCGCGTATAGAGGACAATTTCAAAGCCGCCGTTCAAAGCGCTAAAGAAGCCGAAGCCAATCCGCCGCCGTCTTTGATGGACACGCGGGTCGCCAAGGATATTCGCGCCACGATGAACAGCGGCATGCAGGCGATGCAGCCCGCGGTGATGTCGATGAAGGCGACCGCGCAAACCTTGAAAGACAAGCTGGCCGCGACCGCGGAAGATCTCTTACGCCGGCAGCAAGGGGCCGAGGGCAAGGGCGCTCATGTTGTTCCGAGCGGCGTGGGCACGCGCGCCTCTTCACCCGAAATCAAAAAAGTGATATTTCCCAGAATCGATTAGAGGAGGGCCTATGCGCCGTTTACTATTCTTCGCGCTGTTGTTTCCGTCGCTTTCCGGCGCCGACATTTACCTGGAGCCGTCGGTCGGTTACGTGCTCGGCAAATACAAAGGCTCGGTGACCGTGGCGTCGCCGGCGCTCTTTGCCGGCGAGGAAATCCCTTTGAAGCAAGACGCCAAGGGCTTGGGCTACGGCGCTAAGCTCGGGTGGACGAATGACTTCCTGGCGGTGGGGGTCGATGTCGCGCTGGCGTCGACGACCGGTAAGGAAGACGGTTCTCCGGATACCAAGTACAATTCGACGGACATGGGCGTGTTCGCGCAGCTCGATTTGCCGGTGTTGCCGTTCAAGTTCGCGGCGACGTACGTTCTTTCTTCTCGAGTGAAGACGAAGCAATCGGGCAATGACGACGCCGAGATGACCGGCAAGGGTCTTAAGATCGGCGCCGGGTTCACCGGTTTGCCTTTCTTG
>DAISHW010000050.1:8881-10705 GCA_036822295.1 Bdellovibrionales bacterium
CATTAATCTTGATTACGTGATGTCGAATTACGACGATTACAAGACCGAAGGGTGGGAGTTCAGCAAAAAGGACATCGACTATACGGCGACGATCCTGAGCGTGAGTTTACCGCTTTCATTGTAGAATCAGCGGGCTGAATCTTTGACGAACCGGCTCATGTAGTAGCGAACGAGATAGTCGATTTTGATCTCGTGATCGTTGTATGTCCAAATGAGCTGGCCGAAGGCGCCCCAGCTCGCCTTGAGCAGGTCTTGAGAGGGGCCTTCCTCGGGCTTGGTTTGGCCCGGAATGTAATGGGCGCCGGCGCTCGAGTGCGATACCGAGATCAGACCGGGCTGCCTCATGCTGAAGATCAGCTTGTAACCGTTCCTGAACAACATGAAGTCGGCTTTGGTCTTCGAAATGCCATAGATACGAATGTTTCCGTGAGTTGAACCCTTGAGCTGATTGAAAGCTCCCGAGGTTTCGACAAACGACGTTTTGAGGTCCGCGATGAAATCCAGGGTGGCTTCCTCCACCTGCCGAACGGGATCGAAACCCGCTTCCATGTCGACAACACCAGCTTCTTCCATCTGCTGTTCGGCAAGGACGAGCTCTTTAATCCAATTCATCTTTTCCACTCGCGAACCCCCAACGCGGCGTCATGGATGCGCCACAGCATCAATGATTTCGCGGCACCTCCGAATTGTCAAGATTCTCCATGTCCACAGCGCCTTCGGAGGGGCGTCCATACGAGATGAAGCGCACGATGTCGGCTTGGATCGCGTTCTTATATTCCTTTTTGGGATTGGGGGAGCCGGCGTCTTCGGCCACTTGCCAATAGCTGAGCGATCCCTCCACCAATACGCAGGCGCCTTTGCGCAGGAATGCCGAGCAGTTTTGCGCTTGGTCGCCCCAAACAAAAACCGAATGCCATTCGGAGACCTGTTTGCGTTTGCCGTCCTCGCCTTGGCCGGCGAAGCGGTTGGTGGCCACGTTCAGCCGGGTGTAGGGGCGGCCGGATTTAGCCACGTGGAGTTCGGGCGCTTGGCCCAGGTGACCCATCAGGATCACGCGATTGAAACTTCTCATTTTCACCTCACGGTTAGGGTTGATGTGGGTGTGCATTGCAAGGGGCGGGGCCAGCCTGGCCGTGATTGAGTGCGGTCGCGGGCGTTGGGGGTGTCCGGAATTCGGCGTATGTTGCTGAGCGACAGCTATAGACACGGACGTAGGTTTTTCTAAAATACTAAGGAAATTCAAAAGGAGAATGCATCATGTTAAAAAGATTTTCCCTTCTCACCCTGATGTTCGCAGCGCTGATGCTTACGGTCTCCTGCGCCAGTAAGAAGAAAGCCGATACGCCGGCCGGCGGCGCGGATGGCGGAACGATGGGCGCCAACATCACCTCGCAAGAAATGTCGTTCGACGCTTCAGGCTCGGATAGCGGTAAAATTCCGGGATTGTCTTCGGTGGCCTTCGATTACGATTCGTCCAACCTGAGCTCGGATTCGCGCCGTCGTTTGGCGGAGAACGCGGAATGGATCAAAACCAATGCGAATTCCACCGTCCAGGTCGAAGGACATTGCGACAGCCGGGGTTCGGTCGAGTACAATTTGGCTTTGGGTGAGCGTCGCGCGAAAGCCGTGAAGAACTATTTGGTTTCTTTGGGCGTCGACTCGAAACGTTTGACGATCATCAGCTACGGTGAAGAGAAGCCGATTGCCATGGGTGAGTCCGAAGAGGCTTATGCGAAAAATCGTCGCGCCAATTTTGTTCCTTTGTCTCAGTAGTTGCGTTTCCGCTCCGGTACCGTATGAGGAGTACACCCTCGCTCGCGCGGC
>DAISHW010000050.1:10715-11894 GCA_036822295.1 Bdellovibrionales bacterium
GAAGGCTGCGCAAGAGGTCGACAGTCCGCGGTTCGCCGCGGGTTTGTGGAATCGGGCCGAGGACAATTATCGCGAGGGCCAGAAGGCCTTTAAGGATTCCGACTTCAGATCTGCACGCGATTATTTCGTGCGGGCCGCCGAGTTCGCCGAGCGGGCCGAGAACGTCACGCGCCTTAAAAAATTCCAAACGGGAGAGGGTTTTCCATGAATAGCCGGTTGATTGTGTTTGGTTGCGCGTTGGTCGTTGGATTGGGCGGTTGCGTGAAGACGCGGACGCAGTTGCGCGAGGACGCGGGTGAGGGGCCGGTGCAGCGTCAGACGGTGGCGCAACAACGGGCCGAGGCGGCGAGCCCGCCCGCGGTTGCGAAGCCGATGCCGGTGCCCGCGCGTTTGGATGAGTTTGACGATCAAATGCGCCAGCTGAACGGGCGCGTGGACAACGCGGAGAATTTGGCCAATCAGGTGGCGGCCCGCCAGCAGGGCGAAAAAGAGTCCGTGACCAAGATGGCGCAGGCGATCGACGCGAAATTCATGGCCTACGAGGAAGAGATCAAGAAACTCGAGGCGCGGGTGGCGGAGTTGGACGGTGAGGTTTCCAGGTTGAAGTCCACGCCGGGGACCGCGGCTCCCGTGAAGGGGCGTACCGCCTATGATGAAGGCGAGGAGTTGTTCGGGGCGAAGAAGTGGAAAGAGGCGATCGTGGCTTACCAGAAGTACCGCGATGCGAATCCTAAGGGCAAATCGTATGGCGATGCCACTTATAAGATCGGCGTTTGTTTTCAAGAGTTGAAAATGAAAGATGAGGCCAAGGCGTTCTTCGAAGAGGTGATCGCCAAGTATCCGGGCTCGAAGGACGCCAAGAAGGCGTCACTGCGTATGAAATCCATAAAATGATCCTGGGCCTCGAGACCAGTTGCGATGACACGTCGGTGGCCGTGCTGGACGGCGAGGGGCGTGTGCGGAGTTTGGTTTCGGTGAACCAGGATTCGGCGCATCGGCCGTTTGGCGGCGTGGTGCCCGAGGTGGCGAGCCGCGCGCATACCGAAAATGTGTTGCCGTTGGTGGAGCGCGCGTTGTCCGTGGCCGGCGTGGGGTTGAGCGCGGTCACGGCGGTGGCGGTCACGTCGCGGCCGGGCCTGATTGGCTCGCTGCTCGTGGGCGTGGTCACGGCGAAAACGT
>DAISHW010000051.1:0-11846 GCA_036822295.1 Bdellovibrionales bacterium
GAGCAATATGCGATTCATCTTTCCTCCCTTAGAATTTAAAAACTTGGCCTAGATTCATATGCATTCGCTCCCGTTTTGGGCAGGACCCCCGCGCGATTCTTCGTTCGACGTCGTTCGGGATCCGGGGACAAAATTCCACGTCTAGGTCGTAACTCCCGCGCTTTACCGTTTCTAACGCTTGGACCTGTTTGTGCAATGCTCACCCGACAGGTCATTCTTGAGGAGGCAATTGATGGGTTCGGCATACTTTGACGCGCATTCCTTGTGGCAACTCGGCGACAGACCCCTGTTCACCGCGCTGACCGAAGACCTCAAAGTCGATGTTTGTGTCGTGGGGGCGGGGATCTCGGGGCTCACCACCGCCTATCTGCTCGCGAAGGCCGGCCAATCGGTGGCGGTGCTCGACCGGGAACGCCTGGGACTCGGCGAAACCGGACTGACTTCGGCTCATTTGAGCAACGCGCTCGATGAACGCTTCTTTGAGCTCGAAAGGCTGCACGGCAAAGAGGGCGCGCGCATGGCCGCCGAAAGCCACACCGCCGCGATTCAGCTGATCGACCAGATTCAGGATCAAGAGAATATCGAGTGCGACTTCCAGCGCGTCGACGGCTTTTTATTCATGGACGAGAAGACTCGGCCGGAAACTTGGAGCCGCGAACTCAACGCGGCTCACATGGCCGGCCTGACCTCGGTGCGACTTCTGGAAAAGGCGCCGCTGCCCCTGTTCGACTCCGGCCCTTGTTTGCAGTTCCGCGGACAAGCGCAGTTTCATCCGATGAAATACTTGGCGGGTCTGGCCCGCGCGGCCGAGAAATACGGCGCGCGTATTTTCGCGCACACCGAAGTCGTCGAGGTCCACGGCGGCGCCCACGCGCATGTGAAAACCGCGCAAGGTCTCAAGGTCGAATGCAAGAACGTGGTGGTGGCCACCAACGTCCCCATCAACAACCGCGTGGCGATTCACACTAAGAACGCGGCCTATCGCAGCTACATGATCGGCGTGACCGTGCCCTCGCAAATGGTCAGGCCCGCGCTCTTCTGGGACACCGGAGATCCGTATCATTACTGCCGCTTCGTCACCCATCCCCACACCGGCGAGGACATCTTGCTCGTCGGCGGCGAGGATCATCGCACCGGTCAGGACGCCAATCCCGAAGACCACTTCAACAAACTTCGCCGTTGGGTCGAGGAGCGCTTTCAGATCTTCGACGCGCCCGTCACCCGTTGGTCGGGGCAGATCATGGAACCGATGGACGGCCTGGCTTATATCGGCCGCAACCCCGGCGATTCGGACAATGTCTTCGTCATCACGGGCGACTCCGGGCACGGGCTCACGCACGGCACGCTCGGCGGCCTGTTGCTGCGCGACCTGATCATGGGTCGCGAGAATCACTGGGCCACACTCTACGATCCCTCGCGCTGGCATTTGAATTCGCTTAGGACATATATGAAAGAGGCCGTGCAATCCAGCGCGCCTTACGGCGATTGGTTGAGCGAGGGCGACGTGGCTTCGGTCGACCAGATCGAGCCCGGCGAAGGCGCGATCGTCAGGCAGGGGCTGGGCAAGGTCGCGATCTATAAAGACGAAATGAACCGCACGCATAGCTTTTCGGCCGTGTGTCCGCACCTGGGGGGATTGGTGCGCTGGAACGGCGCCGAGAAAACCTGGGACTGCCCCTGTCACGGCTCGCGCTTTGACCGCTTCGGCCAGGTGATCAACGGCCCAGCGGTCGGCGAGCTCAAGCCCATCGACGACACCGGCGGGACCGCCGCGGAAACCGACATTCTGGCGACGTGAGAATGGAAAGAAAAAAAGACGGGACCGTCGTGGTCCCATCTTTTATTTAAGCGTGGCCGGCCAGCGGCGCCTGGGGATCGATGTAGATTCCGTGCACGCGTTTGTCGGCCTCGGTTCTCTCACGCGTGAATCCCACCAAAGCGAACACGCCGACGCCTACTATATAGTGCAAGTACTCTTGCGTAGGCGTGAGGAAGGTTTGATAGCTGAAGACCCAAGGCGAGACAATCAAGAACACGCCGGTCAACGTGTCCAATGTCATGTGCGCGCCAAGCGGGATCACTCTGAGAACCGCGAAATAATAGTTGGTCAGAAGCGAATACATGATCAGGAAAAAGCCCGAGAACATGAACGCGTTTCTGCCCGCCTCGAGCTCGGCAAATCCAAAAATGAACGGGGCCAGCAGCAGCGCGACGCCGGCGAAATAATCGATGATATTGTGCGTGCGCAGGGAAATCACGACGGCCTCCTGGTGACGAGCTTCCTTGAATGGGCGAATTGCATACCGCGCGCCAAAGCGCCGCTCCCCAAGCGTTTGTCGGCGCCGGATTTTTTGGGGCAGAAGGCTACACGGCGCGGCGTCGGTTCTGGAGTTTTGACCCACGGCCGGGCAAACTTTCGCCATGACCGAAAATTCCAGATATTTCTGGGGCTATACGTTCGTCGCGCTCACGAGCGTCGCCGCCATATTTGTTCTTTTGCGTTTGGGCGAAGCGTTTTTCCCGGTCATCGCGATCTCGACCGCGGCGCGAGCCACTCATGGCGCGGCGGCCGCGGCCCTGCCGCAATTGCTGGCGGCCTTGCTCACCGTGATTGTGGTGACTCGGGCCTGCGGGATGCTGATTCAAAAAATCGGCCAGCCGGCCGTGATGGGCGAGGTCATCGGCGGAATTTTGCTCGGGCCTTCTTTCTTGAGTTCCCTTGCGCCTACGGCGATGGATGCGCTCGTTCCGAGCGTGGCACTGCCCGCTCTCGGCATGATCGCGCAGCTGGGCGTGTTGCTGTTCATGTTCGTGATCGGGTTAGAGCTCGATCTGGGGCAGGTGCGCCAATCGGGACGCGCGGCGCTCGCGATCTCGCATGCGAGCATCTTGCTTCCGCTTTGGCTCGGGATCGGCGCGGGCTTTTTGTTGTTCGAGGCGTACGCGCCCCTTGGCGTTTCGTTCACGGGCTTCGCGCTCTTCATCGGCGTGGCGATGTCGGTCACGGCCTTTCCCATTCTGGCGCGGATTCTCACGGATATGGGACTGCAAAAGACGCCGCTCGGGATGCTGGCGCTGACCTGCGCGGCGGTGGACGACGTGACCGCCTGGTGCTTGCTCGCGCTCGTGGTGGGAGTGCTGCAAGCTTCTTACGGCGCCGTGGCCGTCACGCTGGCGCTAACCTTCGGCTTTGTCATGCTGATGCTGTTCGTGGCGCGGCCGCTCTTTGTGAAGATCCTGCCGTATATTGAATCGAGCCAGGGCTTGGTTTCCGAAGCGGCGCTCGCGATCGTGCTGATCTGCCTGTTGATCGCGGCGCTCGCCACCGAGTTGATCGGCGTGCACGCGCTGTTCGGCGCGTTCCTGCTCGGCGCGATCATTCCGCACTCAAGCCGGGTCGCGAAGGACTTGGAGAACCGACTCGCCGATTTGGTGCGCGTGTTCTTCTTGCCGGCCTTCTTCGCCTATACGGGCTTAAGGACGCAAATCGGTTTGCTGAATTCTTGGCAAGATCTGACGGTGCTCGGTTTGATCATACTCTTGGCGACCGCGGGCAAGATCGGCGGCGCTTACGTGGCCGCGCAATTCTCGGGCCTGCCGAAGCGTGAATCCCTGGCGGTCGGCTTTTTGATGAACGCGCGCGGGCTCGTGGCGCTGATCGTGTTGAATGTCGGTTTGGATTTGGGCGTGATGGACGCCCGTTTATTCACCATCATGGTCCTGATGGCGGTCGTCACGACGATGACGACCGGACCAGGGTTGAAAAAGTTAGGTTACTGAATTTCAGATCAAGCGGCTTTGCGCCGCGGACCATTGAAGCGACCGAACCCCCGTGAGGCATGGCCCGGATCGTTGGGCCCGGCGCGCGTGTACTCAGGCTGAACGTTCGTGCCGTTCATCTGCAGCTGCTTTCGCTGCTCCTGCTTTTG
The DNA here is from genome assembly GCA_036822295.1 of Bdellovibrionales bacterium. Classification (GTDB taxonomy): domain Bacteria; phylum Bdellovibrionota; class Bdellovibrionia; order Bdellovibrionales; family UBA1609; genus JALHOQ01. The sequence goes on from DAISHW010000051.1 coordinate 3,930, forward strand.
CTTCAACACTTTCCACATGAACCCCCGATCAGGTTTAGCGGTGGCGATTTTTTTCTTGAGCGCCGGCGCTTTCCTTTTCGAAGTCGCGGATTTGGCTTTCAGTTTCGCTTTGTTTTTTAAGGGAGCTTTGGGCATGTGACCTCCACCGGGCTTTTCGGCGGCGCCTGGACCAAAGTGAAGTCCCAAGATGATCGTCTCGAAGCGATCAATCCCCGGAGCGCAGGATGCGTCCCGCGTGGATTTTTCCCAATTCGACACCAGGTTGGTTGACAGCGTCGATGTTCAAGTGCTCGCCCAATTGCGCGACGGCCATCTGCCAAAGCATGAACAGGGCGCCCATGCCTTTCTCGCTCAAATCGTCGACGCGGATCGAGCAATAAGGGATGGCCCGGTCCTCGAGCGTGCGCTCAAAGGCCCGCGCCTCGGCGCTCAATATCCGGCCGAGCGTGAGCGCCCGGCCGTGATAGGGCATTTCCGCGAAAAGTTCCGGCACGAACTCCCCGTCGGATTCCTCCACCGATTTCACGCGGGTGACGAACACGTGCTTGTCGCTGGCGCCGTCGACGAGTTGCTGCAGCAACGAATGCTGATCGCGCGGGCCCTGGCAAGCCATCGGCGAACTCACGCGCGGAGCGGAAGTTCCGTCGCGGCGCGATTTCTTGGCCAGCGATTCCGACCAGAGCTGTTGCCACCATTCGCCGAAAACGCGTAAACCGTCGGTGTAGAGCCACATCTGGCTGATCCATTTGTCGCGCTCCCAGGCGCGCAGAGCCTCGCCGGCCAGGCGGGCCGACAATCCCGGCTGCGTCAGCGCCCACTCGGCGCCCGCGCGGAACCCTAAGATGTCCAAGCCCATCAACGCCGCCGGGAACATACCCACCGCCGACAAAACCGAAAAACGGCCGCCGACATTTTCCGGAAACCACAGCACCGGAATTTTTTCGCGCTCGGCCCAGCGCTGTAAGTGGCCCGCGCCGGGACTGGCGATGACCGTGACTTTCGAACGCTTCCACCACTGGGGATCGATCGCGTGCATGCGCTCGATCCAAGCCAGAGTTTCAAGGGTATTGCCGCTCTTTGAAACGATGACGACGTTCTGATCGCGGGTTTCGCCCGGCACGACGCCGGGATCCGGAGACTCCAAAAACGTGAACCGCGCCGGCTCGCGCGATTGAAACGTCTGATAGATCGCCTGGGTGCCAAGGCTTGAACCCCCGACCCCGATCACCGTCACGCGTTCCGTTTTACCGACCTTCGCGGCGCGGTCCTGAATGGCGCGCCAATCCTGATCACGCGCGGTGAGCGATGGAAAGCCGATCTCGGGACGCCCCAGAACCCGGCTCCATTGTCCTTGAAGCTCCGCTGGTCTTTGCAGCTCCGCTGGTCTTTGCAGCTCCGCTGGTCTTTGCAGCTCCGCTGGAGCGCTCACTAACTGAATCATGCGAAAAAACCTATCCCGACCCGTTCCCGATGTCAGCCTATTCCTGTCCTGTTTTGGGACGGAAAACTTCTATTCATTGTTGCGGGCTTAGGCAGCCGGATAAGATAGGAATTGATATAGGCGGCAGCGGCAGTCCCTGTCCTGCCCCACTTATTGCTCTGCTGACCGGTAGGGTTAAAAGGGGTTTGTCATGAAGCTCAAAGGTCTACTGCTTTCTTTAGGCACACTCACGCTGGTCATGGCATGGAACGCGTGCGGGAACGTCGGGTTTGATCAAGCGACCGGTTCAAGTCACGTGACTTGCGACACGGCCGGCGCCGATCTGGCCAATTGCCGCAACACCAACAACTCCATCAATCAAATCAGTCAGAGCTACTCGGTCTCTCCGAGCCTGGTGAAAGAAGTCGACGTTTTGTTCGTGGTCGACAACTCCGGCTCGATGGACGAGGAGCAAAAAGGCATCGGCGCGAAGATCAACGGCTTTCTGGGCAAGCTCGACGGTTTGGATTGGCAAATCGCGCTGACTACGACCGACTCGAGAGTCAAAACGAAAGGCCCCGACGACGTGTTGCGCGACTGGGGCGACGGGCAATTCCGGCCCTTCGATTCCGCGACCGGTTCGGAGTTCATCTTACGCTCCACCCAGGTCTCGGCGGCCGCCGCGCAAACCAAACTCAGCGGCGCCATTCAGGTCGGCATCAAAGGCGACGGCTCCGAGCGCGGGATCTCGGCGTTTTCGCGCGCCCTTCAACGCGCGCAAACCCCCGGCATTCACAAAGACTTCTTCCGCCAGAACGCCGCGCTCGCGGTCGTGTTGATCTCAGACGAAGACGAATGCAGCACCGGCTGGTCGACCTGTCCGCAGCAAGTCCGGGATTTGAGCGAGCCCCGCAAAGTCATCGACGCCGTCAAAGCGCAACTGGGCGAAGGCAAAAAATTCTCGTTCAGCTCGATCATCGCGATTCCGGGCGACGCGAGCTGCACCACCGGTCTGGTGCGCGGCACTTCTTATAAGGAACTGACGGACTTGACCGGCGGCGCGCAGGGTTCGGTTTGCTCGACCGATTTCACTTCACCGCTGCAAATCATCGGCGGCAACGTCGCCGAACTCATCAACGTGATCTCGCTGAAGTGTCCCGCCACCGACGTCGACGGCGACGGTTCGGCCGATCTGAAAGTCGTCGGCCCGAACGGCACGGTCGTCCCGCGCGCCAACTACGCGATCAACGGCACGTCCGTGAGTTTCAAGATGGCGCTCGGCGCGGGCAACTACGCCCTATCGTATTTCTGCGATTGACGCGGCGGTCGCGAACTCACTCGCCGTTTTTAGATTTCAGAAAAGCCACCACGTCCGAATGGTTGCCCACTTGAGCCAGACCGAGCGGCGACATGCCGTCTTGGCCTTTGATGTTGATGTCCGCGCCCTTTTCCACCAAGAATTTCACCATGTCGAGTTTGCCGTCGGTCGCGGCGAGCATCAGCGCGGTCTTGCCTTTTTCAGACTTGGCGTCGATCTGCGCCTGGGCGGAAAGCAATTGGCGCACGACGTTCAAGTGGCCGAGCTTCGAGGCCGCCATCAGCGCCGTCGTACCGGTTATGTCTTTGGCGTTCACATTGGCTTTTTTTTCAATCAGGAAAGCGACGAATTCATTGTGCCCGTGGAGCGAGGCGAGCATCAAAGGAGTCAGGCCTTTTTCGGTCGCGGCGTTGACGCTCGCGCCCTTTGACACCAGCTCTTGAGCGGCCAAAACGTCGCCGCGAAGCGCGATCTTGATAAGCTCCTTATCGCTGTCCCCGTCGGCGAACGCGAAAGCGGACGCGAGCAGAAGCGAAATCCAGATTTTCTTGAGCACTACCATCCGCTGTTGTCCTTAACCTAAACTAAGCCGCTTCGGAATCGCTGTCACCCGTATTGTCGGGGGCAAAATTCTCCATGAACTCCGGCACCACGAACCGGCCCGCTTGGCGGCGCCCCATGACCAAACTGTTCAAGTTTTGCACCGTCTCTGAAAGAGCGTCGGATTCCGCCTTGAGCGAACCCGACAATTCCGAAATGGACTGCGCCATTCCATTGCTTTCCGAGGCCGACTTGTTGAGTTCCGTCATCGCCTGACTGACGCTTTGGATGCCGCTGTTTTGCTCGACGGCGGCGCTTGAGATCAAGCCCACCATGGATTTGGTTTGCTCGGTGCGTTCGGTGATGCGGTCAAAAACTTGTGAACACTCTTGCGAAAGCGTGTTGGCGGCGTCGACCTTGCGCTTCGTGCCATGAATGGTGTCGGCGATTTTGCTGGCCGAATGCTCGAGCAGGCGCTCGATTTCATCGGCCGCGGCCCCTGACATGACCGCCAACTTCCCGACTTCCTCTGCCACCACCGCGAAACCGCGCCCGTGCATACCGGCGCGAGCCGCTTCCAGCGAAGCGTTGAACGACAAGATTTGCGTTTTGAAAACGATTTCATTGATGACCGCGGTCTTGGTGCGGATCTCGCCGACCAAGGCGTTCACGTCCTCGAGCTCTTGATAGGAGCGTTCGATCTGGTTCATCGCGTCGCGCATGTTGTCGATCACGCGCTTGCCGTTGGCGGCCTCGACGAAACTCGTTTCGGACGACGTGAAGGCATTGCCGGAATGGCGCGCCGTTTGGCTCAGCATCTGCTTCATCTCTTCCATGCTGGCCACGCTTCGCTCCACGCTGGACGCCTGTTCGGCGCTGTTGGCGGCGAGCTGGTGCGACGACACTTGCGCGCCGGTCGAGATGGTCAGGATCTTCGAAGACGCCTCATGCAAGCGCTGGCTGGTCGCCATCAACGCGCGGTTGATGCCGCCGACCATGGGGAAGAATTGGAACGCGAACGGAACGGCCACGAGGATCAGGAACACCCCGAAGAATACGGCCGTACGGCTCGAGGACTTGGCGCCCTCGACCGATTTTTTCAAGTCTTGTTCGAAGCGGCGCTTGATGTCGCCCACCGCTTGCGCGGTCCCGGTGAACGTCGCCGAATACTGCTGGAACTTCACTTGCGCTTTCGAAAGGGTCTCAAGACCGGCCACGACTTCGTCGAGCAATGACGAGGCTTCCGAGAACGCGGTTTGATACCTCTTGCGCAGCCCGACCAGTTCATCGCGGTCGTCCTCATCGATCTCGATCAAACGGTCGAACTCGTCCTCGACGGTCTTATTAAAGGCTCTAAGCCCGCCGATGCCGTCCATGCTTTGCGAAAGGGCGCTTTGCACCACTTGCGCGCGCACCGTATCGATCGCGGCTTCCAAGCGGCCCGATATCTCGATCACCGGCAATTGTCGTTCGACGTGCTCGGTCATCTTGCGCTGATTGGAGCTCGAAATCACCATGTTGGTGAAGAAGAACACCAAAAACGCCAGAAAACCGCCGATGAACATGACGGTGAGTTTTCTCTCGATAGAACTGTTTTCAATCCAATTGCGCATGCCTTAGTTATTTCGGCATGCGCGCGCCCAAGGCCAACTCGACCTTGGGCCAATCCTAAGAGGATTCGTTTAGAATCCCAGTTGGTAATCGATGCGCGCGAAGATCTCGCGCGAGGGTCCAGGAAGCGGCCCGTGAGCGCCGTTGTACGGCTGAACAAGGGTGTCGCGGCTATTGAATATATTGTAGATGCCGAGACCCGCGCCAAACCCGTCCAGGAACAGATTTTCTTTCGACAGGTACGCGTTCAGACGGAACAGGGAGTCCAACTCCTTCTCTACGTAAGTCAAGCTGGCCTCGTCCGCGTCGAACGCCCATTTCTGCGAATGATAGATCAGCGTGGTGCCGAGCTTGAAATCGTTGGCCGAATTCAGATAGGTCGTGCCGTTGAGCACCACTTTATGTTGGGGCATGCCGATCATGGAGTCGTCGTCGCTCGTCAGCTGATAGGTCGAAGCCTTGTTGGTGTCGACGATGTAATAAGAATAGCCGAGTTGGAACTGACCGCGCGACATCTTGTAGCGCCAGTCGAGCTCCAAACCTTTGGTGGCGACGTTGCCCTGGTTGGAATAGTTCGGAACCGTCGTCGAGTCGTAGATGATCGGATCTTTGATCTTCGAGTAGAAAATATTTCCCGTCAGATACGAGTTGCTCGAAGTGCCGTAACCCGATTCGAATTCGAACGTCTGCGTTTTTTCCGGACGGATCTGCGAATCCGAGTCGATATTGTACAACACCGGCGAGCGGAACGCGTTGCTGTAAAGAAACTTGCCGTGCCAGTACTTCTCGGCGCGCGTGATCGCGAAGCGCGGCACGAACGAGGAGTCGGTCCGGCTCGGGTCGTCGTAGCGCGCGCCGACCGTGAAGTTGGCGAACGAGGCCTCGTAAACGGCTTGCGCCAACAAGGCATTGTTATAAAGATCGAGCTTGCTGGAACCGTCCGAGAACGTATTGCTGTCATCACGCTGGTTCTGATCGCGGATGTATTCATAGCCCGTCAACAAGTTCAAATTCGGCGCCACATCGTAGGACATCGTGATGCCCGATTTGAACCGCGTGCTCTCGATGTCGGCGAACTGTCCCGTCGCGACGGCCTCGGCCGTGTCTTGGAGCCACGGATGCTGAGTGTAGTGATGCGCGAACGGGGTCAGCGTGATCGCGTCATTGAGTTTGTAGGCGTAGCTGGCCGCGAAGTTCATCGATTTGAACAAGTTGGCGATGCTCTCGCCGCCCGAGGTGTCCGAGCCGCCGTACTGAGAACGCGACGTGATTTTGTATTCGTCGTAGATGAAGCGGAAATTCAACGCTCCGTTGCTCAAGCCCGCGTTGACGTAATGCGGTTGCAACTGATCGGCGTCGGCCATGTCATAGGAGCCGTAGGTCAAGCCATCCGTCCAAGTGTAAGAACCCTCGCCGCGATTGGTGGACCCGACGTAACCCGAAACGCTGTAATCCCAATCGCCGCTCTTGCGACCGAGCGCCAGGCTCGTGTTGTCGCGGCGCGAGCCCCCAGCCATCACGCCGCCGGTGTACTGGGCGCGGGCGCCCCCGATATCGGCGCCGCTCTTCGTGATCACGTTGATCACCGCGAGCTCGGCGAAACCGCCGTAAATCGCGGAACCGGGGCCGCGAATGATCTCGATGCGCTTGATTTGATCGACCGGATAACGATTGCCGAACTGATTGGTGGCGTATTGGATCTCGTTCATCTCGATGCCGTCGATCAGGAACAAGAATTTACCCTCGTGCGCCCACATGCCGCGCACCCCGAGCCCGACCACGCCCTGAACGTCCGTTCCGAAATTCAGGCTCGGGACCGTGCGCAGCACATCGATCAGATCGCGGGCGCCCATGTTGCGGATGTCCTCGTCCGAGATGATCGTGACCACTCCCGGCGTCGCGCGCTGGCCGATCTCTTTCTTACTGGCGACCGCCGTTTTGATATTGAGCAGATCCTCGAGCGTGCCCCCGAGCGCGTCGTCAAGACTCGGCGCCGCGGCCTCTTGCCCCCAAGAAGGTCCTGTAAAAAGAATCGTCAACAAAGCTGCAATTACGACGGATGAAGTCACGCGTGGCCTCCCACTTACCTATATATAAAAGCCTCGACCAAAGAGCGGGCTCGCGTCAACGAAAGAAATCAAGTTCGCCCGTGACTAGACCGAAAAAAGATCAAGTTCGCAAGGTGGGCAAGAGCTTGGATTCCGGTCAAAAAGACAAATCGTATTTGGATTTCGCGGGTCTTTCGCGCATCGCGTACAAACGCGAGCTGGTGAACCGTTACCTGGCCGCCAATGCCACGCCGTTCATGATTTTGGAGCAAGCCGAAATCGTAAAGTCGCTCGGCTATTTCCGCCGCCATCTTCCGGAAGTTCAGCTTTACTACGCCGTCAAAGCGAATCCGCACCCGCATGTGTTGACAACCGTTAAAAGCCACGGCGCATTCGTCGATGTCGCCTCGCACGGCGAAATCCTGAAAGCGCTCGAGCACGGCTTCACCGGCGCGCAAATGATTTTGGCGAACCCCTATAAAAATGAAGCCGCGCTGAAAGCCATGTTCGAGCTCGGTATATCCATGTTCACTTTCGACAGCCATCGCGAATTGCAGCGCATCGCCGACTTCAAAAAGCGGCATGGCTACGACTTCTCCCCGAAGTGCCTGTTGCGCTTCCGCCCCCAGGTGACCAAGTTTTCGCGCGCCAGCGACGGACCTGAAGTTCAAGTGAATCTGGCCAGCAAGTTCGGCGCGCCGGTTGAAGAGGGCCTGGAGCTCCTGGGCTTGGCGAAGCAACTGGCTTTGCAACCGAGCGGCATCGCTTATCACATCGGCTCGAATTGCTACCGTGTTCCGAACTACATCAACAACTTCAAGAGCGCGATCGCGCTGCTTCGCGAGGCCAACGCCCGCCTGAACCTGAACATGTCGATCGTCGATCTGGGCGGGGGATTTCCGAACCACACCGCCACCGCCAAAGGCGTCGAAGACTTGGATGAGTTTTACCAACGCATCGCCGCCGGCCTGCGCGCAGAG
>DAISHW010000052.1:0-2056 GCA_036822295.1 Bdellovibrionales bacterium
CCATGTACGTCTTCGTGATCTCCTCGCGGGGATGCATCACCCGCTGGGAAAACTCCCCGTCATTGGTCAACAACAGCAAACCTTCGGTGTCCCAATCCAAGCGGCCGACCGGAAACACGCGCACCGGCAGCTTCTCCATGAAATCGGCGACCGTCGGGCGACCTTCGGGATCGCTCATCGTCGTCAAAACGTTCACGGGCTTATTGAAGACCACATAGATTTTCTGGGTCGAAGGTTTCACGGGCTTGCCGTTCACGGTCACACGGTCCACGCCGCTCTCAACCCGAACGCCGAGCTCGTACACCGTCTTGCCGTTCACTTGCACCGCGCCCGCGCGGATCACATCGTCCGCTCCGCGGCGCGAGGCCACGCCACAATCGGCCAGGTATTTATTGAGTCGGATTCCGGGTTGTGAAGTGCCGGTTGTCTTCGGGGGGCGCCGCGCGCCTTTGGGAGATGCCATATTCCAAATGGGTTACCAAAAGGGTCAGCAGCCTGTCATTGGGAAAAACGGTTTTCAAGATCACGCGTCCGCGATTCAAAGCGCGCTCGGCTTCGTCCAAGGCCTCGGCGGAACGCATGCCCACCATCCGGTTGGGGCGTTCGAGCCTGGAAACGATCTCCTGATAGTAGGGGTCCGACTGAGGATTGATGAAGTGCCTTTCGACCTTCTTCAAAGACGCGAAAAGATCCTGGGTTTCGGGCAGCTTCGCGCGGCTACACGTTTCACACTTTTGAAGCGTGTACCCGCGCGTGACCAGCCCGTGCACCCCTTCGATGTCGGCGTGAAAGACGTGGGTGGTGAGTAAAGATCCCTCTAAAACCTGCCGCACATGAGGCATCAGCTCCAGTTCCGAGGAGTAGTGCAGTTGGGTCACCGGCGCCACCAAGCGCAGGCGCGAACCCCACACCAGCGCCATGGCCGGGTAAACCTTCACTTCCAAACCACCGCTCGGCGCCAGCAGCAAAACCAAAATTTGATTCTCGGGCGTGCGCAGCAGGCGAATCTGATCGCCCGACTTTTGTCGGGGTCCATGCTCGTTCAGCGCGAGTTCTTCCAGGTCTTTAAAGATCTTCAAAGGCACGATCTGCAAAGTGTCGGGATGGCGAAGCTCGTTCCACGCGGTCGCTTCATCGCCCAACGCATGCGTGCGCAAGAAATTCTGCAAATCGCCGCGTACGGTTTCGCTTAAACTTTGAGCATCGTTTTGCCAATGATCGAATTGCAGCATGCGCGCGTAGAAAGTTTGGATCGTCGCCGGCGTGAACGGCAGTCCCGGTTCGAGCACGTGCTTCAGAAAATGATAGAGCGTGAGTCGCGCGGGATTTCTTTGCGGATCCAATTTCAAAAGATACTGGGCGAATTGACTCACCGATGTCATAATCTAACCTTAGAGTGGAATTAGGATCCGCGTCCACTTTTAAAAGAGGTGTGTGTATGGCCCGCGAACTCAACCGTGATTTGTTTGCCTCTCCGCAACCGTCGGAGCGGGGCGCGGACACGGCGGGCGTGCCGCCGATCCCGGCCTATGCCAAAGCCGACGAAGTGCGCGTGCTTCACCTGCATATCGAAAACGTTTCGAAGCGCATGCTCGAGTTCGAATCGCGCGTGGAAACGCTGACCACGAAAGTCGAAGAGTTGGTCGCCACCAACAAGCAACGCTTCGAACGCGTGCAAGGCCACTTCCAGCGCCAGAATGAGATGATCAATTCCTCGGTTCACGACGTGAACACCAAAATGGCCCAAGTCGTGAGCCGCGTGAACGAACGCAAAGTGAGTGAGAACGCGGTCAAAGAGATGGTGGAACGTCAGGCCTCCCTCGTCCAGTCTTTCGAGGTCCGTATGCAGCAGCTCCAACGCGTGATTAGCGAACAAGAACTGCAGCTTACGGGCGCGCGGGCCGAGCTGAAAGCAGCCCTTCAAGAGATGGCTCGCCTGAAAAAACTCTAGTTAGCGCGGCGCAGAATCAGTTACATTGCCCTCTTCAAACAGGGGAGGGGTCATGGCGTGGAATCGTCGTGAATTTTTGGCGCTTTTAGCGGCCGGAGTGGCGGG
>DAISHW010000052.1:2066-4132 GCA_036822295.1 Bdellovibrionales bacterium
CCCGCCCCAGCGCCGCCCCGATGGGTTGATTTTCGCCGAAGAGGACAAGACCGGCTTCTCGATCCTGCAGGGCATGACCGACGAAACATCCGCGCAGTTCTCGCTCGTGCTTCCGAAAAACATCCCATGGTCCGTGACCGTCCAGCGCTCCGACGGGCTTCACGCGCCGCTCGCGATCCAGCAAGAGATTTTCGCGCGTGAGTATTCAGACTTCGCCGTGTATCGCCTGCTGGTAGAGGGGTTGGAGCTCCGGACGAACTACGTCTTGTCGGTCAGCGATGTGACCGGTCACGTGCATGACCGGCGCGAGTTCCGGGCGCTCGATCTTTCGCCGCGCTCGGTGCGCTTGGGCTTTGTGTCCTGCGCGCTCGATATTCTTCACCGCGACGATATCTACGTGCAGCTCGAGCAGCAAAATCCGGACATGATCTTTTTCCTCGGCGACAACGTCTACGCCGACCGCGTGACGGTGTTCAAAAAACGCAACGCCGACGAACGGCAGCTCTGGACCCGCTACGTGGAAACGCGCAATCGCGTGCGTTTGTACTATCAAAAACGCCTAACGCCGGTGCTGGCGACCTGGGACGATCACGATTTCGGTCGCAACAACGGCACTCGGGAATTCCCGCATCGCGAAGCCGCGCGCATCTGTTTTGAAACATTCTTCCCTCAAACCGAGCGCCCGGCGCTGCAAAACGGTCCCGGCATCGCCAAACGCTTCATCGGTTTCGGAGCGGACTTCTATCTGCTCGACGGCCGTTACTTCCGCGACAATCCGGCCTTAAGAGAGCGTAAACTCCTGGGCGCGACCCAAGAAAAGTGGCTCTTCTCCAAAGTCGATCCGGGCAAAGCCTCGTGGTTGCTCAACGGCTCGATGTTCTTTGGCGCTTATACCGGCAAAGACTCATTCGAAGGCGTCTACGCAAATGACTTCCAGTCCTTTAAAGACAAACTGCGGGCCAGCGACGGCTTGTTCTGCTTCGGGTCCGGCGACGTGCACTTCAGCGAAGTCATGGATCTCGAAGAAGATCTGCTCGGCTACAAATCGTTCGAAATGGTCTCGAGTTCGATTCACTCCATGGCGATTCCGGGCCATGAAATGCGCTTCTCGAACCCACGCCGCCGCCGCGCCACCGGACACCATAATTTCACGGTGTTCGACGGCGTGTTTTATCCCGATCGAGTTGAAGGTTCCCTCACCGCATTTTCGGCTGCCCGAAAAGTCTATACGACACCGGCATGGCTGGCGCGTTGAGCGGTCGCAATCGGTAAGTCTATGGAATAGTTAAACTTTGTGCGCGCCTACCTTGCCCGGGCAAGGTCAACCTCAGCAGCTTTTGAAAAAACGGGTCGTCACATCCATCATCTGATCGAACCGCGCCCGCTCGCCAAACAATCCGACTTGACGAAAATGATCGATCGGAATTTCCGCCAGCACTTCGCCATAGGGTTGCGAGTCGCGATCGACCACGCCGTCGCTGGCCGACGACAATTGATTCAAGGCGGGGATCGCGTAAAACGAACGCAAAGGCAGACACCAGCCCGAGCGGGGCAGGGCGCAGACAATCGACGCGAAACGTGAATCGTCTTCATCCTGAAGCCCGCCAAAAACGTCGCCGATGCCCTCGGGCGTGAGCTCGTGAAAAAAATCGCGTTTGGATCTCACGTCGTAACCAAAGCCTCGCAAAAACATCGCCGAACGCCGGTGTCGATTCGGCATATCCACGCACGCCTGCGCCAAAGAAGTCCCCCGATGCGGAGTCGCGATGGTCAAATAACTCAACACCTTCTCATCCGCCTGGTCGCCCCAGTGGCGCATCAGCAAGCGGGCGATCAGCCCTCCCGCCGAATGCCCGAAGATATGCACCCGCGCGTCCGGATCTTTCCACAAATAGTGATTCTCGATAAATTTTCGCGCGCGGCCGGCCACCTCGACCAACGGCCCGGCGCCCAGACCAAGGACGGGATGGAAGTGCACGCCACGCTCCGCCAGCGCCTTGGCCAAGTGTTTGTACACTGGCCCGAAATCAAAGAACGACCACTTGGCGTGGTCGTGCCCGTAAGTG
>DAISHW010000052.1:4142-5311 GCA_036822295.1 Bdellovibrionales bacterium
GCTAAGTTACCAGCCCAAGGTCGCGTTGGTCACGAGTGAATATTTCAAGTTTATTCGAGAATAATCCGAGATTTAACTCGTGAGGTAACAATGGGATTTGTAGGTGCGTTAATCGTGATCGTGTCCGTGTTCGGGGGATTCATCCTCGGAGGCGGTCACATTCACGTTATTTTCCAGCCCTTCGAGGTCATGATCATCTTCGGTGCGGCGCTCGGCGGCTTCATCATCGGTAACCCGATGCCAACCGTGAAGCGCGCGTTCAAGATGGCGCTCCACGCGATGACCGGCAAGGGGCCTTCGAAGACCGACTACGTCGAATTGCTGCAACTGATGTTCCAGCTCTTCCAGATCTTCCGCAAGGACGGTCCGCAAGCCGTGGAAAAACACATCGAAGAGCCGAACTCGTCCGAGATCTTCAAAGCCTATCCGAAGTTCCTTAAAAACCACCACGCGGTGGATTTCCTTTGCGACACGATGAAGATCACGTTGTCCGCGGATCTCTCGCAGTACGACGTCGATGATCTGCTCAACGAAGACATCAAAGTCGCGCACGAAGAAGAGCACGCCGCCCAGCACGCCATTCAGAACACGGGTGACGCGCTTCCCGGTCTCGGGATCGTCGCCGCCGTCTTGGGTATCGTGCACACGATGGATTACCTGGACGCCGGTACGCAAAAGATCGGCTCGTTGGTCGCCGCCGCCCTTATCGGTACGTTCCTCGGGGTTTTGGCGTGTTACGGATTCGTGGCGCCGATCGCCTCGAAAATCAAAAACGACATCGATGCCGAGGGCCGTTACTTAATGGTCATCAAAGCGGCGCTCGTGGCGCTGCAACGGGGCGCGCCCCCGCTCGTTTGCGTGGAGTTCGCGCGTCGTACGATTTTCCCCTCGGAGCGCCCGACGTTCGAGGAAATGGACACGGCAACCAAAGAAGCCAAGAAAGCGGCGTAATTAAAGATGGCTGAGAAAGAACCCGTAATCGTAGTCAAAAAGATCACGGTGGTCGCCGGCGGCGGCCACGGCGGATCTTGGAAGGTCGCGTTCGCGGACTTCATGACCGCCATGATGGCCTTCTTTCTTTTGATGTGGCTGCTCAACCAAACGCCCGAAGTGAAGAAGAACGTCTCGGATTATTTCTCGACGCCGTCGGTGATCGAATACAATTTCTC
>DAISHW010000052.1:5321-11839 GCA_036822295.1 Bdellovibrionales bacterium
CGAACTTCGGCGTGGAACTCACTCTCGAAAAACTCTTTCTCGACCTGATCAACGAACCCCTCAAGGTTCTCCAAGACTTCATGCAGCCGACCGACTTCACGCCGAACTTCCTGCAAATGGGTTCGAAGAACATCGTGATGTCCGTCCTCAGCGAGGAGCTCGGCGACTACTCGTCCGGCATGGAAGTGCAGGGCGACACCATCGAAATCAAGTTCCCCGAATCGAAACTGTTCGAGGACGGCACGCCCACTCCCAAAGCGCAGTTCGCGACGGTGATGGACAAGCTCTCGAAATTCACGGCCGGCATCGAAGACGCCGACATCTTCGTCGATTCGCGCGTCTACGCCCACGCCGTGAAAGGTCAAAGCGAAGACTTGGCCGCGCGCGTGGCGGAAAAGCGCCTGGATCTGGTGCTCGGTCAAATCGACGGCAAGCTCGAGCATCAGAGCGTGAGTCTGCACCAGCGGGCCGAGGGCAAGGCGCCCGCGCGTCGTCAGGACGGCCGTCCTGAAGAGGGCTACATCCGCGTGCAGATCAAGCAAAAGGAAGTCACGTCCGACGGGCGCAAACCCCGCAAGCTGGGCTCCGTGCTGGGCCGGGACGACGATTCGATGAACGTCTATAACAACTTCGTGAATAAAATAACCACGAAGCCCAAGGAATCCGCGCCTAAGAAGCACTAGATTCTCGAAGGGTTTTCCCGTACATTCCCTCTACCATGTTTGATTACAAAGTCCCCTGGATGGAGCAAACCTTCACGGCCATCGATCTCGAAACGACCGGCAAATATCCGCTCGACGCCGAGATCTGCGAGATGGCCGCGGTCAAATGGCGGGGCGGCCGGGTCATCGACACCTACCAGGCTCTGATCAAACCCACGTTCCGAATGTCCGACGAAGTCATCAAGATACACAACATCACCAACGAGATGGTCGAAAACTCACCCGCGCTTGCCGAAAAGCTCGGCGAATTTCACGAGTTCATCAAAGACTCGTACATCATCGCGCACCACGCGCCCTTCGATATGGGATTCCTGGCGTGGGAGTTCGAAAAGGCGCGCTTGCTGCTGCCTCAGCATCCCGCGTTCTGCACGAGCTTATTGAGCCGGCACATCAATTTCGACGTGCCCAATCACCGCTTGGCGACGCTCGCCGCGCATTTCCAGATTGAAGCCGGCGCGGCCCACCGCGCGCTGGACGATGCGAAGGCCTGTCTGGGCGTCGCTCTGAAATACTTCGAAAAGCTCGGGCCCGAGGCCAAAATCTCCGACATCCAGGGCGTGCAGACCGTGGCGTTGCCATGGGCTCGGTTTTCGGTGGAGTCCCTCACGGAAAAAGACGCGATGCGAACCCTGGTGCGCGCGCTGCGCGATCGCCGCGAAGTCTTCATCACTTACGAGGCCGGTTCGCGCCCCGGCGAATCGCGCAAGGTCTTTCCCCAAGGCTTGGTGCGCAACCCCGAAGGCGACTTCCTGGTCGCCACCGAAGGCAACAACGAAGGCGACGACGTCAAACCGAAGCGCTATTTCCTAGAGAAAATCTCGGCCGCGCAAATGGCGCCGATCTGATTATTGAGCGATGTGATCGGCCGCTTTTTCCCGTTGCGCGGCCTCGAGTACGATGGGGCGCAGTTTATCCGCGAGTTCCTCTAAGTGCTTGAACTCGTCCCCTCTGCGCACGCGGAATTTACGGTCTTTGCCGGCCATCAAGTCGTCCAGATAGATCTCAAACCCGTGGATTGGACCCGCCATGCGGTGCGAGAGAATGCGGCCCAAAGCGAACAACGAAAATATAAAGCCGATAACGATCACCACGTAGGTTTGCAGGAAAGGAACCAGGAACCGGTGCTCCATCATCTGCGCGGGCCCGACCACCAGATCGTCGATCGTGATCTTCAAGAAGGTGTACGTGAAAACCCCGCTGATCATCGCGAAGCAGGCGCCGATCGCCACGATCGTCAGGCAGAAACGCAATTGAAAGCGCGGATTCACCCACAAGGTCTTGCGCACGTTCGCGTCCGGCCAGAACAACGAGCCGTCGCGCACCAAGCCGTACACCACCATTACGTAGCCGACCCACTGGATGGCGTCGGCAAAGTTGAAGGCGGGCGTCGACATCTGGCGCGAACCGATCACCAAGAAGTCCACGACCGCGCCGATGGCGATGCGATCGGTGACGTTGCCCAGGATCCCGCCGAGCAACAAGGACATCCCGCAGCGCAAAGGGAACGAGCGCGAGGGCAACAGATACTGGATGGCCGCGTAAATGAAAATCAAGAACGCGCCGCCGGTGCTCAAAGAAACCACGCGCAGAATCGGCGGCAGATCCGAGAACGTGCCCAGGATCGCGCCCGGATTATGGTGCAGCACCAAGCCCAACGGACCATAGAACTTCAATTCAGCGAGTGAGCGAACGGCCCACGCTTTCGTCGCTTGGTCCAGAAACCAAGTCAGAAGAACCAAGCTGACGACAAAAAACCATTCGCGTTTTTTCATATGTTCAAGTCTATCGGCTGCGGCCGGCGGTCGCAACTTGATTGCGGCCTTGCCTTTTGGCTTGATAGAGCGCGCGATCCGCGGCTTCGATCAACGCCGGCGCTTCGTCGCCGCTCTCGGGAAAACTCGCCAGCCCCGCGCTAAGAGTGATGAACGCGGGGCTCGACAAGGGTCCCGTGAAATGCGTGCGCTCGAAATCCTTGCGGATCTGATCGACGAGTCCGAACGCCGAATCCTGGTCTAGACCCGGGAGTATCAACGTGAATTCCTCGCCCCCGTAACGCGAAACCGATCCGCGGCCCGCGGTCGAATGGCGCAGGCGCTGCGCGACCCCGAAAAGCAAACGGTCGCCTTCGGGATGGCCGAAGCGGTCGTTGAACGATTTGAAATGATCGACGTCGAAAATCGCCAGCGACAACGGCTCCGAGTTTTTGCGCGCGTATTCCAGGTCCGCGCGCAGGCGATCTTGAAAGTAGCGGTGATTGGTCAAATCGGTGACCGGATCGGTCAACGCGAGCTGCTGGTAGTGCGCGCGTTCCCGTAACGTGCGGTGCACTTGCAGGGCGGAAAGCATTTGCAAAGTCAGATAGTCGTTCTCCCAAGGCTTCAGGAAAAACTTGTGGATATCGGCGTGATTGATCGCCGTGCTGATCTGCTGAATATCGATATGGCCCGACAAAATCGCGCGCGAGGTAAGGGGCGCGAGCACGCGGATCTGTTGCAGCAACTCGACGCCGTTCATCTCGGGCATGCGGAAATCGCTGAGCACGACGGCCGTGTCGGGATGCTCGGCGATCAGCTCCAACGCTTTCGCGGGCGACGGCGCGGTGAGCACTTCAAAATGCGATTTGAACAGGCGCTCGAGCGCGATCAAGATGTCGGGCTCATCGTCCACGCAAAGCAGCTTGGGTTTAAGGCTCATGGGCTCTCCGGTCCTTTCTCTTTGCGCGCCCGCGCGAACGCCAGAAAACCGCCGGAAGTCTCCGGCACGTAATCTTTCACCAAACTGGTCGCGATCGCGATTTGATCGTCGTACCAAAGAGGCAGGATCGCAAGATCGCGATGCACTTTTTCTTGCACCTGGCGCATCAGTTCGTGCCGAAGCTTTGGATCCGCTGTTTCGGCCGCGCGGTCGAGCAGCCGATCGAGCTCCGGATTCACGTAAGAGCCGCGATTGCGGCCGGGGGGGACCTCGCGGCTATGAAAAGCCATTCGATAGAGATCGGGATCGACCGTTCCCACCCAGCGCATCGTCGCGAGCTGAAAACGGCCTTGGCGGACGTCGGCGTAAAAAGTCGACCACTCGTAACTCTGCTGGCGAACGCGGAATCCGGCCTTGCGCAGTTGGTTGGCGATCACCACGCCGCTCGCCACCGCCTGCGGCGCGTTCGAAGTCTTCAGCTCGAATTCGTCTTCGGGCGGCGGTGCCAGCGGGCCTGAATATCCCTTCAACCCCGCGTGATAATAGGGATTGATCGGCGTGAGCAGCGATGTCGCGGGTTTTGCCATGCCGAAAAGTTTATGCTCAATGATCGTTTGGCGGTCGATCGCGGCGTCGAGCGCGCGGCGAACCTCGAGCTTGGCTAAAACGGGGTCTTTGAAATTCACAAGCACGTAAGTCATGCTCAAGCCTGGGTAGCGGAAGACTTGAAACCGCTTGGAATCCGCCGCGAATTCCCGGATCTTCTCGAGCGGAATTTCATTTTGGGCGATGTCGACTTCGCGTTTCCGCAGTTTCAAATAGCGCGTGTAATCGTCGCGGATGATCTTGAAGGTCAGGTGCGCGACCTTGGCGTTCACGCCATCAAGAAAAATCTGGTTGAGATCCCGACCTTTGTATTTGAACGGTCCCGTGCCGATCAGCCGCCTGGGGAATTCAGGGTCGCGCGCTTCGGGCGCGGGCAAGAGCTTCACGCTCGGCAGATCCGCGATCAGAAATTTTTCGGACAGCGCGAACAGCTCCACCGCGACGGCGATCCCGCCCCCGGGCTCGCGCCGGGCCGAGACCGATTTGATATTCGCCAGCGACGAAGCGAAGGGGCTTTTCTTGGCGCGAAATTCCCCGAAGCTGAACAAGACGTCTTCGGGCGTCAACTCCCGTCCGTTATGGAAACGCAAATCGCGCCGCAAATAAAACGTATAGGTGCGGTCTTTCAATTCCCAGCGCTCACTGGCGTCGGCGTGGGGCCGAAAATCGTTCCCGGCGCGCACCAGCGAATTGAACATCAAACCTGAAATGCGCGCCCCGTTGGCATCGGTCGCCAGGCGCGGGTCGAGTGTCACCGGCGCCGCGCCCAGTGCGACCACCAGAGTGTCGTCGGGCGTGCGCGAGACTTTGTTGCAACCGGCAAGGAACGCCATCACAATGAAAAGGATCGCCATCAAGTTCAATGCTATACTCGCTTCAAGGCGAACTCAAACAGGGGACAACGATGATCCGTTCGATTTTGCTGAGTTTAAGTCTGTTCCTGCCCCCCGCCGTCTTGGCCCAGGATTTGAGTCCGCGCCTGATGAAGATCATCAAGTCTTATTCCGTGCCGCAAAATCAGCTGGGGCTGGCCGTGATCGAACTCGGCAAGGCCGACACGCTCGCGTTCGGTCTGAATGAAAAAGAGGATTTCATCCCGGCCTCGATCACCAAAATCGCGACCGCGTCGGCGGTCTTGCGCAGGCTCGGGCCCAGTTTCAAATTCCAGACGACGCTATGGACCTCGGGCGTGATCAAAGACGGCAAGCTCACCGGCGATCTGGTGCTCAAAGGCGGCGGCGACGCCGGCTTCGTCTCGGAAAGCATGTGGTTTCTGGTGAATGAGCTCGTGCGCTCGAAAATCACCAAAATCGAGGGCGATATCCTGGTCGACGACAGCGACTTCGACCATATCCGCGCCGATCCCAGCCGCGATCCCGAGCGCGTCGATCGCGCGTACGACGCGCCGGTGGGCGCGATGTCCTTCAACTGGAACTCGATCAACATCTTCGTCAGACCTACCGAAAACGGCCAGCCGGCGCGCGTCTACCTGGATCCCTCGGACGGCGGTTTCAAAATCGACAATCACGCCAAGACCGTGAACAAAGCCGGCTCGGCGATCGAGGTCTCGCGCGCCGGTCAAAGGATCGTCGTGCGCGGCCGCATCGGACTCGATGCCGACGAGGTCGTCGTCTACAAAAACATCGACGATCCGATCGATTGGTCCGGCCGCAACCTGGTTTTCTTTCTTGAGCAGCGCGGGATCTCGGTGCTCGGCAAGGTGAAGTCCGGCAAAAAGCCGCAAAACGCCAAACTCCTGGCCAAAGCCGACAGCAAACCGGTCAGTCAGCACGTCGCCGACATGATGAAGTTCTCGAACAACTACGTCGCCGAAATGTTGACCAAAAACCTGGCGGCGCAAAACGGAAAAGTTCCGGCCACCCTCGAAGAGGGAATGAAACTCGTCCGCGCCAACATGGAACACTTGGGCGTCGACGGCAAACGCTTCACGCTCGTCAATCCCTCGGGACTCAGCCGCCGCAATCGCATTCAGCCGGTCGATCTGGCGACGGTGCTGGTGCGCGCGCAAGAGGATTTTCCGACCTTCGCCGAGATGCTCGCTTCGTTTCCGCTCGCCGGAACCGACGGCACGCTCAAGAACCGCATGAAGAATTCCCCGGCGCAAGGGTGGGTGCGCGCGAAGACGGGCCTGCTCTCGGGCGTGGTCGGGCTCGCCGGCTATGCTGGACGCAAGGACGGGTCGGCGCGCGCGTTCGCGTTTATATTCAACGGGAAGGCCGAGCAAGGAGATCTGGTCCGCAGGCTATTTGACGCGCTCGCGACGGAACTGGTCCAATAGGAAATGCGGAAATTCTGGTTGGCCCTGGGCCTGATCTTAAGCGGCGTCGCGCTGGCGCTAGACACCATGCCTGACGACATCGAAGCTCAATGGTGGAAGCCGGCGGCGGAAGAGCCCGCGCCCGCGTTGAGCGAAGAGGTGATCCCCCCGCCGACCGAAAAGCCCGGCCCCTCGACGCCGCTCAACCCCAAATGGGC
>DAISHW010000053.1:0-3097 GCA_036822295.1 Bdellovibrionales bacterium
CCGCCGACAAATCCCATGAACTCATCGAGCATTTATTGCTAGCCACCCTATCCGTTTCGGTTTTGATCGCCATTTTCATGGGCATTCGCGCCGCCCTTGTGGTCGCGACAGCTATTCCCGTGACTCTTGCGCTGACCCTCGCCGTTTACTATTTCATGGGCTATACGCTCAATCGCGTGACCTTGTTCGCGCTTATTTTTTCCATCGGAATTCTGGTGGATGACGCCATCGTCGTCGTCGAGAATATCGAGCGCCATCTAAAGAAGAACGCCAAAGACGGTCTTGTGACGGCCACAATCCGAGCCGTGAACGAGGTCGGCAATCCGACGATTCTTGCGACGTTCACCGTGATCGCGGCGATTTTGCCGATGGCCTTCGTGCGCGGCCTTATGGGACCTTACATGAAGCCTATTCCCGTAGGGGCGAGCTTCGCGATGCTTCTTTCGCTCTTTGTCGCTTTTATCGTAACCCCTTGGGCGGCGGTAAAGCTGTTGAAACATAGCGCCGCTCATACCGGCGGTGACGAATCCACGGGTCATAAACTGGGACGCTTGGACCGGCTGTATCAGAAATTCATGGAAACGCTATTGAGAAAACCCAACCCCGCCTTGGCCTTCGGCGGTTTTATCGCAGGCCTTCTTTTGCTGGCCAGCAGTCTTGTCTATTTCAAGTCCGTCAAAGTAAAAATGCTGCCGTTTGACAACAAACAAGAGTTTCAAGTCTTGATCGATTATCCGACGCCGACTTCTTTGAGCACAAGCCAGAAGTGGTCCGTTGAATTGTCGCAAGAGCTTTTAAAGAACGGGGATGTCAAGGCCGTGCAGATCCATGCGGGCGAAGCGGCTCCCTATTCTTTTTCCGGAATGGTCAAGCACACTTTCCTGAGAAGCCAGGAATACCAAAATGATTTGCAAATCGTTCTTACGGAAAAACGAGAGCGCAAGATCTCGAGCCATGAAATCATCGAGAGCCTGCGGCCGGCCATAAGAAAATTCGCTGAAGAAAAGCAAGCCGTCATCAAGGTTCTTGAAATTCCCCCCGGCCCGCCCGTGCTGGCCACTATGATGGCTGAAGTTTACGGGCCGTCCAAAGAAATCCGAAACCGAGTGGCCCGTGAAATCGAATCCATCTTTGCAAGTGAGCCCAGCGTCGTCGATCTGGATACGACAATGAGACTCGGCCGTTCGCGCAAAGTGTACGGATACGATCAAAGCAAAGGCGGGCTTCTGGGAACCAACGCCGCCGAAATCATGATGTTAGGACGCCTGGTTTTCTCTGAAACTCCGATCACCACGCTCACCGACATCCGCGCGCCCGAAGACGTGAACGTGGACCTGTCTCTTGAATCGTCCGCTCGATCTTCATCTTCGCCTTTGGCTTTATTGAGAGTCCCGTCTTTTGAAACGGGTACGATCGAGGCCGATCAAGCCTTGAAAAAGCCCGTGCTGGTCGACGGCGAAGTTTTATACCGCAAAAATCTAAAACCCGTTTCTTACGTCATGAGTGAGCTCTCAGGCGCGGAAGAGGCCCCTGTTTACGGCATTTTGAAGCTTCAACCTCATATTCAATATCCGGTGCAGACGGCTGAAGTCCCCTGGAACACGATGGCGCCCACCGTAAAATGGGATGGCGAATGGTTCATCACTTACGAGGTGTTTCGGGATCTCGGCGGCGCATTCGCGGTGGTCATGATCCTTATTTACATCCTGGTGTTGGGCTGGTTTCGCAGCTTCACGGTGCCATTGATTATTATGGCGCCGATCCCGATCAGTCTGATTGGCATCTTACCGGGACACGCGATCATGGGATCATACTTCACGGCGACGTCCATGATCGGTTTTATCGCGGGGGCCGGCATCATCGTGCGTAACTCCATAATTTTGGTGGATTTTATCGAGCATCAGCTGGGATCGGGCATGGACCTAAAAGAAGCCGTGGTAAGCGCCGGCGTTCTACGGTTTAGACCCATGCTCTTGACCGCGGCCGCGGTTGTGGTCGGAAGTGCGGTGATGTTGGCGGATCCCATCTTTCAAGGACTTGCCGTGAGCCTGATATTCGGCGAAGTCGCGGCAACTATTCTCAGCCGTTTCGCGGTTCCGGTTTTGTATTATTGGTTCGTCGGACAGAGCCGTTTAACCGCTATTCGCGCCGAGAGGCCTTAAAAAGGCCGGTTGGCCTAGGGCGTTTTGACTCTGGGCCGGAATCTCGCCCATATTGGTGCCCATGCAATTCAACGACATACTGGATATCCACAGCGCCTACACGCACGAGCACGCGCACGCTGATATTTTGGGCGATGGATTCTTGCTGCAAAACAATCCGGTTTATCGCTCCGCGCGCCGCCTATCGCTCGAGATCGGTTGCCGCTACGTCGAAGCGTATCCGCGCTATCTGTTGCTGCCCTTCCATGAACTTCCGAAAATCGTCGTGAGCAAAGAAGTGCCGTACGTGCCCCACGCGCGCTTGATGCAAGAGATCGAGTCGGACCGGCCGAACGCGTTTTCGCTCGACGAAGTGCCGATGCCCGAAAGCTACCACCTGCATGAGTCGGCGCACGTCATCGCCGAACATTTCTTCGGCGGTGTGCAAGTTGAAAGTCAGGAAGGGCGCATTTTAAATGCGATCCTTTGCGAGAGCGTCGCCAACACCGTCGATGCCCTGACTTGCATGCCCGCCCACGAAGAGATCCACCGCCTGTTCGTAAAACAGAACTGTTACATGCAACCGCAAAAGAAAATCATCGAGGCGATGAGTCGGCTCGTGACGGAGCTCGGTTTTCAATTCACTTTCATGCTGACGTATTTCACGTACGTGCAGGCGAACTTTCTGAGCGAGCCTTTAAGTGACGAGCGCATTCGGGGTCTGCTCGCCGAATACGTCCCCGGTGCCCCGCCGAACGCGAAGACCGCCAAGGACATCCAGATCGTCCGCGGCATCGGCGAGAAATTAGACCCGCGCTTCCGCGTCAACACCACCGCGAACTACTTGAAGCAGCAAGGATTTGAAGGCGATCTTCAAGACCTGCTCGGTTTTGATTTCCAAGCGGTTTTCACGGCCAATCCCAAGTTCAAAAGCGCCCTTCATTGCCTTTGTCGTC
>DAISHW010000053.1:3107-11828 GCA_036822295.1 Bdellovibrionales bacterium
AGACGGCGTCCGAGAAACGAACGCGCCTCCTGAAATGTGATGTGTTTTACCGAGAATTCTCATATTGAGAAAACGAAAAACATTTTTACGCTGCTAAATCCATCGACAACTGCATCCGAAATAGACACATAGGACGCGGGCGCGGGCTTGCATCCACCTATTCTCGAGGTTTTTCGGGGGGAGTTCACGTGCGTTCAAAGTCTCAGAAAAGAACCGTATGGCTTACCGTTTGGATCGGCACGGGTCTGCTGATCACCAGCTACATGAACGCCTGCGCGAAGATGAACTTCTCGGGCCCCGGGATGGAATCCTTGAAATCCGTTTTGGGCGTCGACCTTATCCTTATCAATAAAGACGCGCGGTTCACCAACTCCGACGTCGTCGAGCTGAATCTGGACAGCCAAGCGGGCGATGAGGTGTTTATCAGCAATGACGCCGGTTGCGCGAATGGCAGCTGGCAACCGATGGTCAATACCAGGCCCTGGACCTTGGCCGATAAAAACCGTGATGTGACGGTCCACGCGAAGTTCCGCAATCAATCCGATAAATACGAATCCGCCTGCCTGAACGACGCGATCACTCATGACGACATCGCGCCGCTGATCGTGCTTGAAAATCCGAGTTTGCTCACCAACGTCAACGTGCCGATCTTCCGCTTCGTCGCTTCTGATCTGGGATCGGGGGTGAACGCGTCTTTCTGTGAGTGGCCCGGTAAAGCCGCCGCCCCTTGCGCGAACGCGTCCGAGAACGGCAACATCGCCGAGGGTCGTCACCTCGTAAAGGTGTCGGCGACCGACGTGGCCGGCAACGCTTCCATACCCGTGACGCAAGATCTATTGGTCGACCGCACGAAACCGGTCGTCACCGTCTTGAGCGGCCCACCCGCGCTGGGCTCGAACACCGGCGTTTCGATCCGCTTCGAGGCGAGTGACGCGCTGTCAGGCGTCACCGGCCAAGAATGCTCTTGGGACGGGACCGGTTACATGAACTGCACGTCGCCGGTGGCGGCGACCAAAGCCGAAGGCGCGCATAAGTTTTTCATTCGCGCGACCGACAAAGCCGGCAACGTGTCAGACGTAAAAACGCACGAATTCGTCATCGATCAAACGGCTCCGACCGTGGTCATCACTTCGTCGCCGCCCGACACCAGCGGTTCGGCGCAAGCGCGTTTTGAATTCAACGGCATGGACGGTTCCACGCCGCTCACGATCTTCGAGTGCAGCTTGAACGGCGCCGCGTTCGCGTCATGCTCGTCGCCGCACACCTATCCGTCGCTCGCCGACGGCTTACAGCACTTCGCGGTGCGGGGTCGCGATGCGTCCGGCAATCTTTCGGCGCCGGCGACGCGCGGCTGGCGCATCGACACGCAAGCTCCGACGCTGAACTTTATCCAGACGCCCGCGGCGCTCACAAAGCTCACGGACGCCGACTACCGCTACACGGCCGCCGACAGCGGCAGCGGCGTCGCCAAGGTTCAGTGCGCGCTCGATGGAGCGGCTTACGCGGATTGTTCAGCCGACCGCGCGGCATACTTGGGTTTGGCCGAGGGCTCGCACACCCTGAAGGTGAAGGCCATCGACAAGGCCGGCAACGCGAGAGAAATTTCGCACACCTATGCGGTCGACTTAAAAGCTCCGACGGTCACATTGACCCGGGCGCCCGCGGCCGTTTCGAAAGACGCGAGCTTCTCGTTCGGTTTCACGGCCAACGACGCAAACGGCATCGAACGCATGGAATGCCGCTTGGACGCCCAGGCCTTCGCCGCTTGCCACTCGCTCACGCAGCACGCGGCGGGGCCGATCGCCGAAGGTTCGCGCCGCTTCGGGGTTCGCGCCGTCGACAAAGCCGGCAACGTCTCGGACGAAGCCGTGCATCTGTGGACCGCCGATTTGACCGGTCCCGTAGTCACCTACTATCAGATGCCGGCGGCCGCGGGCTTGTTCGGTTCGACCGTGACCTTGGGCTTCCGCTTGGAAGACTCCCCGGCGGGCGTCGAAAAAGTGACGTGCACGCTGAACGGCGCGGCGCGCGCCTGCGCGGCCGACGCGATTCAATCGTTCGCGAACCTGGCGGAAGGCGACTACAGCTACGTCGTCACCGCCCTCGACAAAGTCGGCAACTCTTCAACCGACACCAAATCTTGGAAGATCAACCCCAAAGTTTTGAAAACACAGCAAGCCGATGTGAAACCCGGCAAACTCGACGTGCTTGTCGTGGTCGACAACTCGGGCTCGATGGCCCAGGAGCAAGCCAACATGGGCGCCCGCTTCGCCAACTTCCTGCAACAAATTCGCGGCTTGGATTGGCAAATCGGCTTCGTGACCACGGATGTGGCGAACGACGCGGATAGAAAAGACGGTCGTTTGCTCCCGCTCACGGGCTTGAGTTCCCAATACATCTTGAAGTCATCGATGGAGATCACGCAGGCGCAAACGACGTTCTCGAACACGATTCAGATGCCGACCAACGGCTCAGGCAACGAACAGGGCCTGAAAGCTTCGATGCGCGCGATCCAGCGAGCCTTCGAGACCGCGAATCCGGCCGTGAACAACCGCAACAAAGAGCTGTTCCGCGGCGACGCGGCCTTGGCGATCCTGGTCGTTTCGGACGCCGCCGATACAAGCGGCACCACGCCCGAGCAAGTGATTCAGTTGGTGCACGATAAGTGGAGCGGTCAGAAGCCCTTTTCGTTCCACTCGGTCGTCATTCCTGAAAGCGTTTACACAAAACCCTCTGGCGCGCTCAACCCGGCCGATCCATGCTTCTCTTATCGCGAGAGCGTCAGCCAAGACGGTCGCCTGTATCACCGCTTGTCGGATTTGACCGGCGGCGTGAGGGGCACGGCTTGCACGAACGACTATGGCTCGCAACTCAGCGCCATGGGGCGCGTGAGCGCGGAACTCGTAAATTCGCTCACCCTGACGTGCTCGCCCGTCGATGCGAACGGCGACGGTCTGATCGCTGCGGACGACGTGAACGTTCGCGACGCCGCCGGCACGGCGATCACGGACTTCACGCTCGCGGGCAACAAGATCACGTTCACCGGCTACTTGCCGGTCGGCATGAATAACCTTGAGTACTATTGCGCGGAATAACTTCCGGGCCCTAAATCAAATAGTAGGGCCGAAAAGGGACGCACGCTTTGAATTCAGCGCGGGTTCCCTGCATCTGCTTCACGGAAAACACCACGAATTGCCTGGGACCGCGCGAGGTCGTGCCTACCGTTACGGTCACCACGCCCTTGGACGTGAAAATCAACGCGTCATTGATCAAATGAAACAAGATGTGACCGAGTCTCGCCGACTCCGCCAACGGATACGGCAAAACCGGATTTTTGATCTGCAAATCCAACTCGACATTCTTGCTCGCCGCCAAGCGACGGCAAGACTGCGTCGCCCTGCGCGCGAGCTCCGCGAGCGTTTGGGGCGTGAACGGGGTCTCCTCAAGCGGCTCAGGTTCGCCGCGCGGAAGCCATTGCTCGATTTCCGCAATGGATTGCAGGCCGACCTCTTTGATGGCCTCAAGGCGCCGCCGACGCTGATTCGCGCAAGTTTCTTTCCGGAGCAGCTCGGTGTAACCCAGGATCGCGCCAAAGGAATTGTACAGCTGAGTGGCGAACTGCAGAATATCCGACGAAGAGTACTCAGGTTGATCTGTGTTCATGGGGAAAATTTATCGCCGACGATGCGGAACCGATACAGGTAAACCAGGCCCGTGCATTGTATTGTTTACCTTCAGATCAACAACCCATATTTATCAGCGCGCGTGCGGACTGATCTCGGCTTTGTAAGATTCTGTATTCCACCACCGCCCCGTGTCCGGATTGAAGATACGCAGAACGATATGCGGCTCCCCTTGCAGAACCATGGGATAAGACTTGCCGTTGAATTCGAACACGCCCTCGATCTGCGTATTCAACGCGCGCGTGTCCAAGTGACGGGCGCCGGTCAAAACATGCGAACAGAAATCAGGACGCCAATAGCTGAATAGGACCGGGCCTGACTCGCCCGTCCAAGGATCCCCCATGGCGGCGCGCAATTCAAAACGGCCCGGCATTTCCGCCCGTCGCCCCGTGCTCTGATCGACAGCCACCAAGCTCATATCGCCTTGCGTGTCATTGGAGGAAAGCCTAAGATTTAAGCTGTGGTGCCCGCCGGCATTGAATCCGAAAATTTCGCGCAACGGTCCCAACTTTTGATTCGACTCATACATGCCGTTGAAGGTTCCCGTGTAAGTGAAATCCAGACGCTCTTTGGCACGCAGACGGTATCTCCATGTCGGGAGCTCAATCATGCCCAGCAACGAGTTGTCTTCGGTCGGAGCGTTGAAAACGTCAGCGACATACTCGTGCATGATGGGCAGGCTTCCATGCGCCATGCCAAAGACATGTCCAAGCTCATGCGTGATCAGATGCTTGAGTTCACGCGTATTTTTGAGCCAGTTCATGATATGGATCGTGCCCGTATTGCGGTAGGTCATGTGGTTGTAGCTGCCACGCATGGCATATCCAATGTCGCGATAGCGAACGCCAGACGCGTCCGCCAGAGGCAGAGGTCTTGGATCCATCAAAAACGTGAGTTCCACGCTGGGATCGTCGCAAGACTCGACCTCAATGAACTTCAAAGCCAATCCCAGAGAGCTATGATCGTGAAGCTGGGAGAATTCCATTTTATCCAAACCATACCGCTCCAAAAAGTCGACCCAGGTTTGAATGGACTGACGAATCACGTCGCGGACCTCGGACTCGCTGAAGCTGAATTGCGGATGGCTGCGGACGCAATAGCGAACAGGCTCCTCTCCCAAAAACCATACGTTGTCCGAATCCGCGGAGAAACCGCCGCCGTTCGTGAAGATTCCCAAAGACATCCCGGTGACGGAATAGAAACAGAAAATCGACAATAGCAAACGAATAGGCATTATCGCTCGGCTCCTTTGAATTTGATCGGGAACAGTTGAATCGCGAATTGGTAAACATCCTTGCGAGAGTCGCACTCCATGAAGTCATTCATGGTTTCCAGGAACTTCATGATCTTTTCTTTGGCTTCGGGCAGTTTGGTCGGACAAACGGCCATGGTCACCCCGTAATGCGCGCGCCGCTCCATCGGATCGCGCTCGAGCGAATCCATGCTTTGCTCTAAAATCTCGCGCTGCAACGCCCGTCGGGCCACCGTGGTGCGCTGGCAATCGATCGCGCTGAAATGGCGCGCGCTGGTTTTGAGACGGCCGTTCTCCTCGATTAAAAAGCCGAGACGCTGCAAAGCCTCGAGATGCCGCGTAACGCATATTTCGTCGAGATTGAGTTTTTGGGCGATCCAGGCCGGATCGTTTTTGAAATCCTCGGTGAACGTCAGTTGCATGATCGAATGAGCCGTCAGATTGAACACTTCGGCGAACGCGTCGGCGTCGAGCGGAACCGCGGTCAATCGCAAATCCGGCGCTTCGATCGCTTCGCCGCTGCGACGGGCTTCATTGCATTGCCGATCCTCGAGCACGGACGCCAAGAACAGGCGTTTTTCCTCGACGTCCAGACGCAACTGGCACACGATCTCTTGAGCCGTCCTTGGGGTGATCGCTTGTTTGCCGGACAATATGCGCGACAAGGCGCTGGGATGGACTTTCAAGAGACTCGCGAAGGCGCGGAGCGAGTAACGGGGATTTTTCTGAACACGGCGGCCGAATTCGTCTTTCAGACGAGTAATTGCATATTGTTTGGAAGACATCGACATAGCTATAGGAACAAATGGCTCTTACGCATAGTGGTTTTATTTCCCTATGGCTGTTGATTTCCCCTGCAACATCGGGTGCGCAGAATGCGTCGCCGAGCCTCTTCAATCTCCGTTAAACCTCACAAGCACGAGCTCGACTCGTGCGCCCATCTTGAGAAACTTCGAGATCTCGCGCGCGGGTTTATAGCGATCGCCGGTCACCTTGAGAGTGTAGTTCTTATCTTTCTTCACGTAAAAAGCGTAGTGCCCGTTCCCGTCGGTCGTGGTCGAACCGACAACTTTGCCGGCCGCATCCACCAGATCCAAACCGATATTGCGACATGGAGTTTGCGAGATGCGTTCCTGACCGATCAAACAAACGCCGCTGATCGTACTGGGTTTGTAGTAGTCGGGATAAGCGGCGAGCGCGATCCCGGATTCAATCAGGCCAATTGCGGCCGCGCCGGCTCCCCCCGAAGTAGGCGTGATATTGTACGCCTTCGTCTTGCCGCCCACACCGACGGAATCAGTGACCGGGATGCCCTGCCCCTCGTGATAGCGAGGATCATCCGTCGCGCGGTCGTGATAATGGTCTTTCGCGCACCCTTGGATGACTATCGTCAGTAAAAGTAACATTAAGCGGCGCATAGTCAGATATTAACCACGTCACGCGTGATTCGACGAATGAAATTACATTAATCCTCTACACTCCAAGGCACGCGGCGGGCGATGTGAAATTGACCGTGCGCCGCCGGGCTTACAACCGCTTTTGAGATTGTCATTTTCATAGGGTGATGGCACCCCTTTTGGAAATATGACTTTCACATCGCTGAGCTTCTTTGTATTCGCGGGAGTCTTCTTCCTGGGGTGGCGCGTGCTGCGCGACCGTCTTCAGGGACGCTGGATCTGGCTCACGTTCGCATCGTTCTTCTTTTACGGCTGGTGGGATTGGCGTTTTTTGAGCCTGCTCGTCGCCACCGGCGTCTTCGATTTCGTGATGGGGTTGTCGATCGAGCGTTGGCCAAGATATCGGCGAACTCTGCTGACGCTTTCGATCGTGTCGAACTTGAGCGTGCTGGCCTCGTTCAAATACGCGATTTTCGTCGCCGGCAACTTGGAGTGGATGCTTGGCTGGTTCGGCTCCCGCCCCGATCTGGTCAATCAACTGCCGTCCGCGCTTTTGATTCTGCCGATCGGGATCAGCTTTTACACTTTTGAATCTTTGAGCTACACGATCGACGTCTACAAGGGGCATATCCGGCCCACCCGCAACATCTTTCACTTCTTCGCGTTCTTGTCCATGTTCCCGCGCCTGGTGGCGGGCCCCATCGAACGCCCGGCCAATCTTCTTCCGCAGCTCGAGGTCCGGCGCCCCGTGAGTGACGAGATGGCTTGGAAAGGGTTCTTCCTGATCGTCACCGGGTTCTTCAAAAAGGTCGTCATCGCCGACCGCCTGGCGATTTTCGTGAACGAGACTTTCGCGCATGCCGCCCCGGTCAGCGGCGTGACTTGGGGGTGCGCGATGTTCGCCTTCGCCCTGCAGATCTATTGTGATTTCAGCGGCTATTCGGACATCGCGCGCGGCTTGGCGAACTTCATGGGTTTCGAGTTCAAGCTGAACTTCAACGCGCCATACATCGCGCGCGGATTTTCGGATTTCTGGACGCGCTGGCATATCAGTTTGTCGTCGTGGTTCCGCGACTATCTTTACATCCCGCTCGGCGGCTCGCGCGGCGGCGAGTGGCGCGCGCACCGCAATTTATGGATCACGATGCTGACTTCAGGGCTGTGGCACGGGGCCGCTTGGACTTACGTGGTGTGGGGCGGCTTTCACGCGCTGATGCTTTCCGTCGAGCGCCTCTTTCCTTGGCCTTCCAAAATCGGGCGCTGGCCGGCGATCGCGGTGACGTTCGGATTGGGCACTCTGGGCTGGGTGTTTTTTCGCGCGCCCGATTTCGGCAAGGCGCTTGAAGTCCTGCGGGCGATGTTGCTGTTCACGCCGGGCGCGGAACTCGTGCGGCCGTCGATCTTCGTTTATCTGTTGCTTGGCTTGGCGCCGCAGTGGGCCCAAGAGATTTCACGGCGTGACTACATCGAGTGCCTGCCGCCCCAGGTTTGGGTACGGGTGGCTTTGGCGATATTGATTTTGGCGTGCATCTACGGGCGCGGGCCCGAGGCCACGTTCATTTATTTCCAGTTTTAAAGGTGGCGTTTTGCAAGCGATTCGACAAATTCTGACGGCTTCGGCGACCGGCGTTCTGCTCGTGACCGGCGTGGTCTACGCGACCGGCGGCGCGCCTAAACTTTTAGAGGAAGCGGCGGAGCGCCGTTTCTGGGCGGTGAAATCGACGGCCGTTCACTCGTACGACGCGGTCGTGCTGGGCGATTCGCGCGCCTATCGCGGCCTGGACCCCAAAGTGATCGAAGAAGAGACCGGTCTTCGCGCGATCAATTTGGGATTTTCCAGCGCCGGCTTTTCCAGATCGCTCTTCGCTTTGGCGGATCGGCATTTGCGGACCTCGGGCGAGCGGCGGGTCGTGATTCTGGCCGTGAGGCCGTTTTCTTTGACCGCCGAGGCCGCCAGGAATCAGCATATTTCGCAGTGGGCGGGCCGCTCAAAGGCGCATCTGTTTGAAGTCGCGTGGCTCGAGCATTTGTTGATCTTCTTGAGTCCCGACGCTTTGAAGGCGATCTCGCCCCGGCCCTTAAGCAACCCGTATTTCCAAACCTTTCACGATTCGGGCTTCATCGAAAGCGATCGGGCCAAGCATGAGGTCGAGGAAGGCGTCGCCGCTTACCGTGAGCAGTTCGCTCAGCATAAGGTGTCGCGGAAAGTGATCGACGTTTTGATGGAGAAAATCGGCGCATGGCAGGGCCAAGGCATCCGCGTGGTCGCGTACCGACCGCCGGTCTCATCGGGCGTCCGAAGGATTGAAGACGCGCAAAGCGGTTGGGACGACCAGGTCTGGAAAGCCGAACTCGACGCCTTCGGTGTGCGTTGGACGGATTTTGGCGC
>DAISHW010000054.1:0-3035 GCA_036822295.1 Bdellovibrionales bacterium
GAGCGGAACTAAGGTGTTTTGAGCCAGAATCTTCTGCTGCAGGCCCCGATAGATCCCCACGCGCGAGCTCACCGACGGATCGGAAGCCGCTTTTTTCAAATCACGATCGATGGATTTGTCGTGCACGAAGAAGTAGTTTGATTTCAAATCCGATTTGAAATAGCTCAGAATCGACAGCCCGTCGGGGTATTCCAATCCCTTGCTCACCAGGACGATCTCGAAATCCGCCTTTTCAAGTTGAGTCACGTAGTCTTCCGTTTTGAACGGGACCAATAGTATTTCGCATTGGTTCAGGAGTTTCTTCACTTGATTGGCCAAGTCGGTGGCCAGGGGGCTTGCCGCTTCGTATTTCAAAGCCACGGTGATTTTGCCATTCAGCTTCGGCGCGGGATTCAACTTAACGTCATTGGCACTAAGGGCGCCCGGAAACACGTTTGGAATCAGTCCGTGTTGGCGCTGGTAGCCTATTGGGGCGTTCAGTTCATGGGAGCTCAAAATGGCATCACGAACCATGGCGCGAACTTCTTTCGATACCTTTTTCGGATTCATGATCAAAAACATCATGTTCGCGGAACTGGTGACGGTTTTCCTCCAGCCGAGCGTCTCGAGTTCCCGAACTTTGGCTTCACGGACATCAATATTTTCCAGCGAATGCAGCTTGCCCGTTTTCGCCAACTCAATCGCTTCTTGATCCTTATCGACTTTGACCAGTCGTATGCCTTGATTGGACAATTCCGCGTCTTTACGGGGAACGAGTACGGTTTCTTGGTCGGTGATCGAAGCCACGGAGTAGGAGCCTAGGCCCAGAATCCGATCTTTTCCGGTCGGCGAATCCGGGAGGACCTTGATGATGCTCGCGTCGATCAGCGAAAGTTGAATCAGGAACAACGCCGACGGTTCCGTAAGTTCAAATTTAACCATCTTCTCACCCAAAGCCGTTATCCCAAGCGCCGAGGATTGCTTCGGGTCTTTGAGCGCTTTCGTGGCGCCCTTGACCAGGGCGAAATCGCTGGCCATCGCGGAGCGAGTCGCAAACATCCGTCGGAATGTGCTTACAACGTCACCTGCGACCAGTTTTGTTCCGTCGGTGAAGGTGGCGTTCTTAAGACGGAAGATGTAGGTCTTGCCCTCGTTTGCGACATCGATCGTCTCCGCCATGTCCGGTGCCACCTTTAAATCCGCGGTCAAGCGGGTAAGGCCCCGATGGAGCTGCCGGTTCAACAACATTTCGGCAATGAACTCCATGTGCTGGGGATCCGTATTTCGAACCGTGATCTTAACCGGGTAATTGATCATTTGCTGAGCCTCCGCCGGACCTGGGAATACGAAGAACATATATAATAATACGAGCCTCATTTTTTCGCCTTCTCAATAATGCCGCCGATGGCACTTACGCCGGCTCGCCATCCTAATTCCAGGCTCAGCGGAATTAACTTTGCGCCGACCCAAACTTCTCCAGAGGAAAGGATTGCCAGATTGATCGCATTTCGGCTGGCGACGATTTGTGAATAGTTGTGGCTCGGGCATTCCTGCATAAGCTGCTTGCCAATGCGTTGAAGCAGGATCCAGTAACACATGTATGCGACGGCGAAGAGCGCGAGAATGTGCATCGGCGAATCTTTGAAGATCCCGATGCAGAGTAAAACCACGGCGTAGACCCACCAAATGGCATTGGCTTTCCAAAGCCTCGCGGGCAAATGCATAAAATAAGAAGAAGCCCAAACCGTCGCGCCGAATATCGATATCAAAATCGGGATTAACTTAGGCTGATCCATAAGCAGAACGATCCCCAAGGTGTTGGCTCCCGCCTGAGTCAAAGTGACCATGATTTCTTCGAACGCCAATTTCGGATGCTGCTTCAAATACGCGCTCAAGTTGAAATTCAAAATCTTGGGTTTGTTCGTCACGGCATTTTGATTGGCATTTTCCATTTTACCCTGGAAAATCCAAATAAGAACGCCGTTCAATACGAACGAAAGCGCGTCGAATATCACCAAGGTTTTAAAGTCGAGATATTCCATGAATCCGAGCCCAAGCAATCCGCCGAACATCAACGTGCCTTGCGTCACTCGGTTCATGGAAACGGACATCATTCCATTGAGATTCAGCTCGCGATCCAAAGTTTGGGCGTGCTTCTGAACGCTCGAATTTTGCAGAGCTATGAAGAAAACGCGGACAATATTGCCGATAAAAAAAACGGCGTAGGCGAGTGAAGTGTCGAGGGGCCAACTGAAGTATATGAGCGCCGAGCCCAGTAGCGCCAAAAATTCGCATACGACCGCGATCTTGCGCGGTTCAAACCGGTCGCCGAGGTGGCCGAAGAACACGTTCGTCAGAAATGAAGTCAGGCGAGTCGCGGCGAACAGTGAGCCGATATATACCGCCACAATCCCGGCGGCAGGCATGAAGGAAGCCAGGCCCGTGACGTAAGTCATGGTTCCGATCGATGAGCAGAAGATTCCTAACAGATAGATGTACGCGGTTCGTTTCAGATGGTGCTCGCTCAAGAACGACCCTTTTCTTTTATGAGAGTTCGAAGTTTGAACATTTTAGATTCAAATCTGATTTCGGTAAGCGATTGGCTGGCGTGAAACCGAGCGCCGTCCAGTTTCGATCGCTTAGATTCACGCAATGCGATCTTTGTAAGCTGCAAGAGCGCCAATTTTATATTGGCGATCAATCGTTCTTTGCTGAGTATTTCGAAAGGCGGGCAAAATGATACCGCTTGCTTTTTTAGCATGGTTTCTTGGGAACCGAGCTCAACGACATCCAACTCCGCCGTTGTTGAGTGGTAGAAGATCGATTTCTGACCCAAAAACCCGAAGAAGTAGGGAACGTCTCCACGACTCACTTGAGCGGCTTCGGCGGGAATCAGATCGCTGGCCGTCGCATACTCGCGACTATTGCGTAAAAGAATGCGTACAGGTGTGCAGCTCAGATCTTGAGCAAGGCCTTCCCAAGCCTTCGCAAGGCTCAAGGATTTTCCGGCGATGAAGACGCTGGCGTCTAAGAAGGCGTCGATAAGCGTCGACCAC
>DAISHW010000054.1:3076-11786 GCA_036822295.1 Bdellovibrionales bacterium
AGGTTCGAAGGAATCAACAAAGTTTCGGATGGCAGTCGAGTGCTCGAGAAAATGACTTCGATATCGAGCAGTCGGGGGCGATCGGCTTCAAAGGCGACGTTTTCAGCGTGAAGATCGGTGATTCCATGGATCCAGCAAAATGCCAGGAGTTTGCCCATATTGGCCGCCAGGACCGGAGAGGGAAACGGCGCGCTCGCCGCGATAAAGTCACAGACTCCTGAATCAAACGAGTTTTCTGTCACGTAAGGGGTATGTCCCAGGACTTCGTCCACATTCAGTGCGTTCGACCGCAAAATTTCACGGTATGCGGTTCGAATCGGGCTGCTCGAATCCAAGAGCTGGTATTCCCAATACACGGTTCGAGGCTTTTGAATGTGCTTGAGACCGTTCAGATAAATGGTCTGAACTTGGCGGCCGAAGTTGTGTGAGTCTGCTTTAAACATTGGACTGCAAAAGTTCGGGCCCCTTATCTAGAGAAAAGGGGCCCTCACCAACCGTTTAGTGGTTTGTCCAACTGGTAAGTTCGGTAGTTTCAATTTCTACCGATTCTAGGTCCAGAGTTTCGTACGAAGACGAGATGTCTTGGTCCTGCATCATTCTTCCTCCTTAAGAGTTGGTTGAGTCGGGGAGATTGCAAGGCATGCGCCACTAAAAACGTGTCACTTTGGCTCCAGTTTTCGAATGTGAATTTTTTGCACTGCAGTTGTTTGTCTTGGCCAATTGCCAGATATTTTTCGAATGCGAAATACGAAAGACCAACATCTTTTTCTGCGCCCCGCAAACCTAGGGTGTTCTGACCCGTGTCTCAAATTGAGAATGTGTTTCAAGTGACAAAACGGTGACAAAACTCAGGGCGTCAATAGCTACTCTGGCCTCACATATGTTGCAGGATTTTAGAATCGTTCATCGCCGTAAGCCGCATCTGTTTTCAAGCACCGGTTCACCCGTGTGGTCGACCTGCCTGCGCAGTCTGGCGTTCGCGGATCACCA
Organism: Bdellovibrionales bacterium; assembly: GCA_036822295.1. Classification (GTDB taxonomy): domain Bacteria; phylum Bdellovibrionota; class Bdellovibrionia; order Bdellovibrionales; family UBA1609; genus JALHOQ01. Next base: position 4,067 of record DAISHW010000054.1, read on the forward strand.
CGATTTGAGCGTTTCGGAGCACGATGAAACTTTTCAGCGCGAACAAGCTTATCGTTTCCTGCTCGAAATTCTGTGCGGACTGCATTCGCCCATCGTCGGTGAGACCGAAGTTTTCGGTCAGTTCAAGAACTTCGCGCAGGAATGGGTGCGGCTGCAGCCCCAGCGCGCGGCGCTGATTCAACGCGCGCTCGCGGACGCGAAACAACTGCGTTCGCGGTATCTTTCGAACTTGGGCCACCAGTCGTACGGCAGTTGGCTGCGCAAAAATCTGGTGAGTCGCGAACTCCATATTTTAGGCGCCGGTCACTTGGCTCAAGAAATCCTGCCTTACTTGAAAAAGCAGGCCGACCGCGTTCTTGTGCACGCGCGCTGCCCCGAAAAGGTGAAGCTCGAGGTCGAAGCGGTTCACGGCTTGCGCGCGCGAAAATTCGATCGCGGCGCTTTGATCGTCGCGGCGCCGTTGTCGGCGGCGGAAATCGAAACGTGGTTGGACGGTCGCGAACCGTCGGAGATTTACGACCTTCGCGACACTTCCAATACCGATCCGCTGAAGGGCGCGATCGGGCTTCAAGACATCTTCGCGCAAATCGAGCAGAACAAAGCCCGACTTGTTCCCCGCATCCAAGCCGTCCACCTTGAAATCGGTCAGCGCGCTTCGGCGCTCGCCGGCCAGGCCCTGATTCGGCCGCAGGGGTGGGACGATCTGTGCGCTTAAAAATCACTTCCCGCAAGAGCGATCTGGCGCGCTGGCAATCCGTGCAGGTGGCGCGCCACTTGGAACGCTTGCCTGAAAAACCCAGCGTCGAATTCATTTTCAAAAGTTCGTTGGGCGACGACAACCTGGATGTGCCGCTCGCCAACATGGGTGCCAAGGGCGTGTTCACGGAAGACTTCCATCAAGATCTGATTCAGGGACGCGCCGACTTGGTCGTGCATTCCTGGAAAGATCTTCCGGTCGAAGATCGCGCGGGCACCATGATCGCCTGCACGCTCGCGCGCGCCGACATGCGCGACCTGATTTTGATTCCCAAGAATGTCTGGCAAGAGACGGAGCGCGCGGGTTCGTTGAAGGTGCTGACCAGCTCCCCGCGCCGCGTTTACAATCTGACTCAGTGTTTGAGCCGTTTGCTGCCCGGCCATCCGCGCGTCGAATTCGTGAATGTCCGCGGCAACGTGCCCACGCGCCTGCGGAAAATGCATGCCGAGGGCGCGGCGCTCGTGCTCGCCAAGGCCGGTTTGGATCGTCTGCTAGAGGCTGAAAGTCAGTCTTTTTTAGAAGGCGGCGTTTCGGTCCGCGAATTGATCCAAGACTGCCGCTTTCAAATCCTGCCGTTGAGCTTGAACCCGCCGGCCGCCGCGCAAGGCGCGCTGGCGGTAGAGATCGCTCGGGGGAATGAAACCCTTGAGGCGTTGACCAGAGCGATCGCGGATGCATCGGCGTACCGGGCCGTGCGGATGGAGCGCGAAATCTTGAGTCGCTATGGCGGCGGATGTCACCAGAAGATCGGCGTCGCGGTCGTGCCGAAACCCTACGGTTGGCTCCGTGCCTTGCGCGGCCTGACCGATGCGGGCGAGGTTTTGAATGAATGGCGCATCGAAAGCGAAACGGAGTGGTCCAAGGCAGAGACGCAACTCAACGTTTTCCCTTTGCAAGCCAAGCAGAATTCCTGGTTCGAGCGCGAGCGTTTGCCCCTGACCCAACCGCCGCGTGAAGATCGCGGTCTGTTCGTGGCGCGGGCCGAAGCCTGGCCCGTCGATTTCGCGCCGCTCGAAGAACAATTTGTGTGGACCGCGGGCGTGCAGACTTGGATGAAGCTCGCGGAAAAGGGAGTGTTCGTCAGCGGCTGCCACGACGGCCTGGGCGAAAGCGAAGACCCGGGTTTGCAAACGCTCTTGGGCGGCGCCGTCTCATGGTGCAAGTTCACCCATGCGCGCGCGCCCGAAGGCCGCGGCCGCGCGGTCGCGACGTATCGCTTGCAACCGAAAGCGCGGTCGCCGGATCTCAACGGCAAAACGCATTTTTACTGGATGAGTTCGACGGCTTTTGAACGCGCCCGCGAGCTTTACCCGCAAGTCATCAAACAAGGCCGTCATGCCTGCGGGCCGGGTCACACGTACGAGTTCTTGGCGCGCGAAAAGGGCCTGAACCATCCGATCAAGATCTTCGTCGGCCTTGACCAGTTTTTGCGCGAGACCTTGCCTTGATGCGGACGTGAATTTGTGAAAGAAGAGCGTATGAATTCCGAAGAGCTTTTCCAGCGGTCTTTGCAAGTGGCGCCGGGCGGAGTGCACTCCCCGGTGCGCGCGTTTCGCAGCGTCGGCGGCACGCCGGTGTTTTTCCGTCGCGGTCAGGGCGCCTATCTCGAGTCCGTCGAAGGCAAGTCCTATATCGACTTCTGCCAGAGCTTCGGCCCGAACATTCTAGGGCACCGCGATCCCGACGTGGAACGCGTCTTAAAAGAAACGATCGAGCTCGGTTGGTGTTTTGGCGCGTGTGAACCCTATTCTTTGGAACTTGCGGAGTTCGTGAAGAGGAATCTGCCGTGGGCCGAAAAGGTGCGCTTCGTTTGTTCGGGCACCGAAGCCGTGATGAGCGCCCTTCGCGTCGCGCGCGCGGCCACGAATCGCTCGCTGATTTTGAAATTCGAAGGTTGTTACCACGGTCACGCCGATTCTTTGCTCGTGAAGGCGGGCAGCGGACTGGCGGGGGAAAGCGCCGCGGACAGGGCGGGCGGGCCGGAGTTCATCGCCAAGCAACCGCTGACGGCGCCGCTCGATGACGCCGCCGCCCTGGAAGCGGTATTCAAAACCCATGGCCGTGAGATCGCCGCCGTGATCGTCGAGCCGATGCCGGCCAACTACGGATTGCTCTTGCAACGCGAAGAATTCCTGCAAAAAATCATGTCCGTGGCGAAGGCCAACGGCGCGCTCGTGATTTTCGATGAAGTGATCTCTGGCTTCCGCGCGGCGTTCGGCGGAATGGTCGAGCGACTCGGGTTGAAACCGGATCTGGTCACGTATGGTAAGGTGATGGGCGGCGGACTCGCCGTGGGCGCTTACGCCGGCCGCGACGATTTGATGGAACTGGTCGCGCCCGCGGGCAAAGTCTATCAGGCCGGTACGCTGAGCGCGAATCCGCTGGGGATGCGAACGGGTTTGGCCACTCTTGAGAAACTCAAAGAGCGCAATGTCCATGCGACGCTCGAAGCGCGCACGGCCGGTTTCATCGGGGAACTCGGTAAAATATTGAAGCCTAAGGGGTTCGCGGCCACGCGCCTGGCGAGCGTCTTCTGGATACATCCGGAAACGCGCAAGCCGATTCGCGATCTGAAGGGCCTTCCCCCGCTCATGGGCGAGACTTATAAGGGCTTCTTCCATGCGTTGCTGAAGCAGGGCATCTACTTGGCGCCAAGCGGTTACGAAGTCGGCTTCTTGTCTTACGCTCACGACGAAGCGGTCCTTGAAAAGGCCCTGCAAGGTTTCCGCGCGGCGGTGGGTGAGCTTGGTTAAATCGCGCGACACCCTTCGCATGGGCCTCTCGATCGTCTGGTTGCTCTTCACGATTGCCTTTGCGATCTGGTGGTTCAAATTCAGCATGGAGCATATTTCCGCGCTCGCGGAACTGCAGCCGGAACGCGCGGACCATTGGGGAAAACAAAAGCGCATGGTCTTTTGGGAGGGCACGACCTGGATCGTGCTTCTCGCGCTCGGCGGCGGCGCCTTGATCGGACTCGTGCAAACGGAAAAACGTCGCGCCCGGCGCATCCGCGAATTCTTCGCGAGCTTTTCGCACGAGGTGAAGACGTCGCTTGCGTCTTTGCGGGTGCAGGCGGAAGCGCTCAAGGACGATTGGAGCGGCCCCCCCTCTCCGATCCTGGATCGGCTGGTCGGCGACACCGTCCGCTTGAATCTGCAACTTGAGAATTCATTGTTCTTGGCGAGCCAAGACAGTTTAAGGCTTTACCTGGAGCCGATGGAGATCGAGCCCTTGGTCGAACGCCTGCGCGAACAATGGCCGAACCTTAAAATTCGGACCGAAGGTCGAAGCGTCGTGCGCGCGGACGAACGGGCCCTGCGCACGGTGTTCAGCAACTTGGCGCAGAACGCGATGGTGCACGGCAAAGCCACGACGGTTGAAATCAAAAGCAGTGACGTCGGCGCCGACCGCGTGCGCATCGTGATTCGCGATGACGGCCGCGGCTTTGACGGCGACCCCGAGGTTTTAGGCGAACTCTTCCACCGTCCCAAGGCGACGAGCGGCAGCGGCCTGGGTCTTTATATATGTCGCCTTCTTGTCGAACGCATGGACGGCCGAATGGAGCTTGGCCCGGCCGGTAAAGGCTTTGAAGTGCGCTTCGAGTTGGGAGCGCCCGCATGACGCGCGTCCTGCTGGTGGAAGACGACCAATCGCTCGGCGCGACCCTGAAGGAACGGTTGGCGAAAGAGGGCTTCGAGGTCCGCTGGGCCTCGAGCAAAAAGCAGGCGCTCGAGTTCGCTGGGCCTACGAGCTTCGATCTCTACATATTCGATGTGGGACTTCCGGACGGTACGGGCTTCGAGCTTGCGGGCGAACTTCCCCCTAAGCCGTTTATTTTCCTGACGGCTCAAGGCGATGCGGAGTCTCGGCTGAAAGGTTACGATCTTGGCGCCGAAGAGTATATACCTAAGCCGTTTCACCTGCGTGAGCTGCTGATGCGGGTTCGCCACGTGCTCGAGAACCACGCGCCCTCGGCCACATTGAAGCTCGGCGACGTCGAGGTCGACTTCGCCACGTTTTTAGTGAAACGCGCGGGCAAGACGGAAAGCGCCCAACCCAAAGACGCCAAGTTCTTGCAATTGTTGATTCACTCAAGCCCCAAGGCGGTGAGTCGCGACGACGCGCTCAACGCGCTTTGGGGAGAGGACAAATTTCCCAGCAACCGCACCGTCGACAACGCGGTCTTAAGGCTGCGCACGCTGCTCGGCGCCGAGATTTCGGCCTGTATCGAATCCGTGCGCGGCATCGGCTATCGCTGGAACGCCCAGAATCTGGAGATCAAGAAATGAACGCGAAATTTCACAACGCCCTTAATGGCACGCCCCAAGACGTCCCGCCAATTTGGTTCATGCGCCAAGCCGGTCGCTACCATCAACATTATCAGGCCCTGCGCAAAGCGCACGGTTTCATGGAGCTGTGTAAGAAAGCCGATTTGGCCGCCGAAGTCGCGCTTGGTCCGATTCAAGATTTCGATTTCGACGTCTCGATCATGTTCAGCGATCTGCTGTTTCCGCTCGAAGCGCTCGGTATGGGCTTGACCTACGATCCCGCGCCGAAGCTCGGTTGGCATCTGACCGAATCGTCGCTCCAAAACCTAAGACCTTTTCACCAGGCGCTCGAAGGCCTGGGGTTTCAAGGCGACGTGCTGCGCGCCACGCGCAAAGCGCTGCCGAAAGACAAGAGCCTGATCGGCTTTATCGGCGGGCCGTGGACGCTCTTCACTTACGCGGTCGAAGGCGAGCACAAAGGCAGTTTGATCGCGGCGAAACGCGCGCTCGACTTGTATCATAATTTTTCCGAGTTCCTGATTCCCCTGCTCGAAGCGAACGTACAAATCCAGCTCGAAGGCGGCGCGGAAGTCGTGATGATGTTCGATACGGCCGCGGGAGAGATGAGCCCGCAGATTTTCAATCAACATTTGGCTCCGCATATTTTGCGCGTCGCCAAGAAGTTCCCGGGCAAAATCGGGTACTACAGCAAGGGCACGACGCCTTGGCATATTCAGGAGCTCCGCCGGCAAACGGCGTTCGCGGGCTTCGGCGTCGATCATCGCTTCGAGATCGCGGACGTTCTTAAAACCAACGCGCGCGGATTCATCCAGGGCAATTTCGATCAGGCGATGCTGTTTTGCGCGCCCCGGGAGTTCGAAAAGCGTTTGCTGAGCTATTTGGAGCCGATTCGCCGTTTGAGTTCGGCCGAGCGCCGCCATTGGGTTTCGGGGCTTGGGCACGGAGTGCTTCCGCAGACGCCCGAAGAGAATGTGCGTCATTTCGTCAAACGCGTGCGCGAGGTTTTTGGTTCATGAATCGTCACGAACTGGCCAAGAAATACGACGTGCCGGTGCCGCGGTACACGAGTTACCCCACAGTGCCGTATTGGAGCGATTCGCCGACCACCGAAGAGTGGGTGGCTTCGCTCCAGCGCGCGTTCGCGGCGCCAGACATGACTTGGGCGCTCTATCTTCATATTCCGTTTTGCGAAACGCTCTGCACGTTCTGCGGATGCAACACGATGATCGGCAGATCCCATGACCATGAAGCGCCCTACGTGCAAAAAGTCTTGAAGGAATTCGATATCTACCGCCAAAAAGTGCCCGGCCTGGAGCGAAAGCCGCTGCGGCAGCTGCATATAGGCGGCGGAACGCCGACCTTTCTATCGGCCGGGAATCTCACCGCGTTGGTCGGCGCGATCATGAAATCGCTGGTGATCGATGCCGAATTCGAAGGTTCGCTCGAGGTCGATCCGCGGCGCACGACCCCTGAGCAACTCCGCGCGCTTTACGATTTGGGATTCCGCCGCGTGAGCATGGGAGTGCAGGACTTCGATCCGGAAGTGCAGCGTCTGGTGAACCGCATTCAACCATATGAAGTCACGGCCAACCTGACCAAGGCGGCCCGCGACATGGGCTACACTTCGGTGAACTTCGACCTTATATACGGACTGCCCAAGCAAATGCTCGCGAGTTTCACGCGTTCGATCGAGCGGACGGTGCAGCTCAGGCCCGACCGTATCGCGCTTTACTCGTTCGCGCTCGTTCCGTGGATCAAGCCTCAGCAACGTTTGTTCAAAGACAGCGATCTGCCGTCCGGCGAGGAGAAGCGCGCGCTCTATGAAATGTCCTATGAAAAACTGATCGCGGCCGGCTACGTCGAGATCGGCATGGATCACTTCGCTTTGCCGGACGATCCCCTTGCCGTCGCTCTCAAAGAGGGCCGCTTGCATCGCAACTTCATGGGCTACGCCGACCGCCGTACCGACGTGTTGCTCGGTCTGGGCGTCAGCAGCATTTCGGAAACGCCGGATTGCTTTCACCAGAATGAAAAAGTATTGCCCGTATTCGAACGCCAGCTCGGCGAGGGGAAAATCCCCACGCATCGCGGACATAAACTCACGCCCGAGGATCAAGCGCACCGCGAGCAAATTTTGGAGTTCATGACCAAGGGCGAGGTGAAACTCAAAGATCCGGCGCAGGTCGCGGACATCAAGGAGTTCCTGGCCGACATGATCCAAGACGGGCTGGTCACTCTGCAAGAGGGCGTGCTCAAGGTCACCGAAGAAGGTCGTCTGTTTCAGCGCAATGCGTGCGTGGCGCTCGATCAAAGACTGCGACGGCAAAAGCCGACCACCAAAGTGTTCTCGCAGGCGTTATGAAGCCGGTCACGATCGTCGGCGCCGGTTTCTCCGGCCTTACCCTGGCCTACGAACTCGATAAGCGGGGCGTGCCCGTCGAGCTGATCGAGCGTGAACCGCGGGTCGGGGGCCTGATCGCCACTCGTAAAAATCCGTTCGGAATAGTCGAGACGGCGGCCCACGCGCTTTTGGCCGACGCCGGCGTGGAGTCGCTGTTCGAAGAACTCGGCGTGAGCTTCGCGTCCCGCAGAAGGGCCCGTAAGAATCGCTATGTGTTCGTGAAGCGCCCAAGGCGCTGGCCGCTCGGATGGCGCTCGACCTTGCGGGTTTTGC